>JBCDFO010000027.1:0-23450 GCA_039177895.1 Bacteroidota bacterium | reverse complement strand
GCTCCAGAGTGCCTACTTCCGCCCGCACAACAAGTCGGAGGACGTGGAGGGGCTTTTCCTCGTCGGCGGCGGGACACACCCGGGAGCCGGGATGCCGGGCGTGCTCTCCACGGCGCGCGTGCTCGACACCGTCGTGCCCGACGCGGCGGCGCTCGGGCGGATCACGCGGCCAGAGCCGGTACCGGCGTAGTCAAACAGGACGCGATCCCGGGCCGAACCGCGCATCTCGCGGAGAAAACGTAGGCCACGCGACACAGCGGTATAATTTGCAGCGCGATGCGGGCGGACACGCGGGGTGCTGAAATAGGTGCGGTTGCGTGCCAAACGGACGTGTTGAAGCAGCTATTCCGGCTCGCAGGCATCGGGCGAGGTGCCCGAAGGGGCACGCGGTACAGTATTTGGCGCTTCGGGGTGTTGTCTAGCGTAGACCACACACCAGCGTCATGGGCCAACAGCAACTCCTCCTCCTCGTCTTGGGCATCGTGATCGTCGGCCTCGCGGTCGTCGTGGGCATCCAGGGGTTCGAAGAGAACCAGCGCAAGGCGCGTCAGGACCAGACGATGGTGCTGCTGAACGACATCGCGGCCAAGGCCCAGGCCTGGAAGAAGACGCCCGTAGCGCTCGGCGGCGGGGCCAACGGCGACGCGAACGACTTCAGCGAACTCACCTTCGCGGACCTCGGCTACGTGACCACCGAGGTGCAGGGCTCCCGGGAAGTGGTGCTGCTGACCGAGTACGCCTGCGTCAAGCTGATCGCCAACACCAACCGCCTCGACCTGAACGCGCTCAACACGGACTGCGGCAACGGAACGTGGTGGATGGCCCTGCGCCTCACCGGCTCCGACTACGACGACATCGACTTCCGGTTCAACGGCAACAGGACGCGCAACAACGGGCAGTAACCGCCCCGCACGTCATGGGTCAGCAGCAACTCCTTCTCCTCGTCTTGGGCATCGTGCTTGTCGGCCTCGCGGTCGTCGTAGGCATCCAGGCGTTCGAGGAGAACCAGCGCAAGACGCGTCAGGACCAGACGATGGTGCTCCTTTCCGATATCGCCGCGAAGGCCATCGCGTGGAAGAAGACGCCCGTGGCGATGGGCGGCGGCGACAACGGCGACTCGGACGACTACCGCGGCATCACGTTCGCCGACCTCGGCTACGAGGCGACCGAGGTGCAGAACGGCCGCGACGTGGCGCTCCTCACCGACTACGCCTGCGTGAAGCTCTACTACAACAGCAACGGCACCGGCCTCCAGGTCAACGCCCTCCGCGCCAACTGTACCGGTGGCTCCTGGTGGATGCAGCTCTACCTTTGCGGCCCCGACCTCGCCGACGCCACGTTCAACATCCGCAGCAACCAGATGCAGAACAACGGGCAGTGAGCCTCGACCTGCCGCAGGCCTAGGTAGCTGGGCGTGTGGCTACGCGTCCCAGTCCACCTCCAACTCCGGCTCCATCTCTTCGAGGTAGGGCAGTGGCTCCCAGCCGAGCTCGTCCGTCAGCTCGTCTAGCTTGACGATGCGGCCCTCCTCGTTACCGACGGTGACACCTGAGAGGTAGATGTCCCCCCGCACGACGTGCTGCATGCTCCAGAGCAGTGGCCCTTCTTCGAAGTAGTCCTCCGGTCGCTGCGCCATGTCCGTGAGTAGCGCACGATCCTCCTCCGTGCTCATCCGCGCAATGTGCCGCGCGAGGGCGTGCCAGAGGCCACTGTCTGTCTCGGGAGTCTGGTCAAGCGCTTCCAGTAGTGGAAATGCACCACGCTCCGGGTGCAACGAGTGCATGCAGGCAGCCTGCATTAGCGGGGTGTAAGGCTTGGGGAAGAGCGAGGAGGAATTCGTGTACGCGGCCACTACACGTATCGACGCCCGGCTTGCAGAGTTGTGGTAGCGGTCGCGGGGGCGATCGCGACCGCTACCACGGTCGCGGTTGAGGTATTTGTCGAGGTCGTTGTCGAGGTCTAATTTATAATTATTGAAGGCGAGGTAGCTGAAGATGTTGCGGACGAGGTCAAAGTCGCGGAAGATGTCTCGGGCAAGGTCAATACCATGATCGCGGTCAAGGGCGAGTGAGCGCCCGATAGGGCGAGCGAGGGCACGCGCAAGGACACGGACGAGGGAGCTTCGATACTCGTGTGTCAAGTCGCGAGCAAAGTCGCGCGCGCGGGAGTTAGCGATGTCACGTGCAAGGTCATAGTCGAGGTCAAGAACGTAGCCAAGGATGTTCAGGCCTTGATCATGCCACATCAGCCATCCAAGGTCTTCTACGGCGGCGTCCTGTAACAGACCGCTTAATTCAGTGCGCTGCGAAGGCCATACGTGTAGGAGGGAAAGCGGGTTGTCAATGGGAAGGGCTACAGGGTTCACGCTTACAAGCAATCGAGCAACAGAAAATGCCTGTGCAGTTTTAGGGGGCCCCGATAAGCTCTTCGCTAGGGTGAATGCATGGGAATGACTAGCTGGAGGTGGGGCAGGGGGCGCGCCTAGCTCGGTCATCCATTCGTTGAGCCAGCGCCATTGCATCCAGTTTGCACTAGGCGATTGGTTCCGGATCGCGTCAAGGAGCGCAGTGTGGCGCGAATGCTGGCGGCTATTTTGCCATGCTTTGATGGCCTCGTACGCAGCCGGGTAGAACCGTATAGGTTCCCGTTCCATAAGCCTGTCGCACCAGGTAGCAAACGAAGCTAGACGCCCCCACCCATCGGCCATGATGGCTCCAGCGAGCATGGCCCCATAATGGGTCTCCTCTAGCTTCTCTAGGACAGGGGTGAGGTGCTGGTCTGGGTGGCTTCGGTGCAGCAATGCTGCCCAGAGCCGAAGCGTCTCCCACCACTCCGTGTTGTCCAGATGCTCTGAGAAAAACGCAACCCGTTCCGCTTCTGTCTGCCGGGTGTTGTCCAAATGAAAGGCCGCTAGATACTCCTGAAAGCTGAGGTGGACAAACGTGTAGGAGTCATCGCTTCGGTCAATGAGGAGCCCGGCGGGCCCAGCCAGCCAATTCACGAAGCAGCGGCGCTGCTCCTCGGTCCAGAGCGTAGCCTCGGCGTTTGACGCCAGGAGCCTTCGCAAACCGTCTGCGGCTAGGGCAACCTGTCTACTCTGGCGGTATGTCTGGTTCTCGCCCGTCTGCATGGCATAGGCGAGTTCGGCCACGGCGCGCAAGGCCGCGTCACTGTCGGAGGGTTTCCAGTGGCCGTCCAATGCGAGCGCACCCTCCTTCTCCTTCAGGGTTGGGCGTGTCTGGAGGAGGTTGCGGATGCAGAGTTGGTAGAGCAGGTCGCGTTCGTCTGGTAGGGTAGCCCCGGCTTGGCTCACGTGCAGCATCATCGTGAGCAGGAGTGGCAAGCGAGCGAGCGCTAAAGCGGAGGTGTCATCCTCTCCGGCAGGACCGATCATCGCGGCGAGAAAGTCCATACGGCGCTCGGCCTGGAGTTTGGGTTCGTCGGGATGGATCAACGCAAAAAAGCGCGTCGTCATCCGCTCGATCTCGGCACTCTCGTGCTCGCGTTCCAGGCAGAGCGGCTGCATGAAGCGCGTTTCGAACCCGGCACCGTAGCTGGGCTTGCTCTCCCCATAGGGACGGCTCGTTGCCAGGACGAGCAAGTTGGGGTGGCTTTCCATGAACCCGAGCAGCTTCTTCCGCACTTCGCGCCCGAGCGGCCCAAGCTCGTCCCAGCCGTCTACGAAGAGGATCACGCGCAGCGCCTCACGCCCTTTCTGGAGGAGCGCCGCGAACGTCTCCTCGGACCACCCGGTGCCCATCTCCTCCGAGACCGTGTCAAAGAGGTAGGCGTCAATGGAGCGGTCCGCACCTCGGTGCTTCGGGTCTTGCCAGAGCCGGGCCAGCCGCCGGAGTTCGATAAACACGGGCAGGACACGGCCTCGGAAGCGCTGCACGAACTGCCGGAAGGTGTAGCGCATCCAGGTCGTCTTGCCCGAACCGCCGGGGCCGATCAGCAGCAGCGGGCGTGTGCGTCTCAGCACCTCCTCTGGAAGCAGGGGAGCCCCCGCGTTGAACACTGTCGGGTCGTCGCTCTTGCCGATCCGGAGCGGCTGGTACATGTCGTCCAGCTTGGCTCCGATGGCTCGTCCTGTGTCGCTCTTCGCCGCTCCTACGCCGCGTAGGTCCCAACTATCGAACGTGGCCGAGAAGCGGCGGTGGTATTCTGCCAGGAAAGCCTGCTCCTCAGTGGTCAAGCGGTCGTTCTGTGCCTCCGTTGTGGATTCGGGTGCTACGTTCTTTGCCTCTGCGTCAAAGCCTTCCGGGAGCGCAAGAAGGAACGACTTCGGCTCACCCGATGGCGAGAACGCACCGGCTCGGTTGGCCCCCTTCGCACGGCTCAACGGGTCGAACTGTAAGAGTTGTCCGCGTATCTCAGGTTGCTCAGGCCTGATGTGGAGGAGCCGCATCGTGTTGGGCTGCTCGCCCGGCAGCTTGCCGGGTGCGAGGCCCCAACTTCCCGAGCTCAGCACGTGCGTCAGGCCGCCATCCCACGTCCACGAGTCGTCCGTGGTCGCGTGGTGGTGTCCGTGCAGCACCAGCGGCACGTGGTGGTCTTCGGCAAGGTGCTTCAGAAAGCCACGCGAGGCGGGGTCGCTCTCCGTGCCGAGGATGTCGCTCTGCGCACGGAGGAGGTAGTTATCGCCGAGGTCAGACTCCTTGTGGAGATAGTCCAGCCACGACTTGACGTTGTCTGGGATCGTCGGCGTTGGGTTGTGGTGGACGCCGATGAGCTTCAGCCAGGCCTTTTGTTTGCTCAACGCCCAGTGCTGCCGGACGGCGGTGGTCTGGACCTCGCTCAGGTGCCCTCGGTGATCATCCGGTCGGTGCGACTCCACTTCGCACGAGTTGAGCGCGGCGAACGAGACGCGTAGGTCGGGGTAGTCGTACATCACTGCACCCTTGCCCGTTGGCAGCACGAAGCGAGGGGCAGAGCCCTGGTCGCCGTAAAAGTCAGTGATGAACTGGTCGTAGTACCTCAGCTTCGCCGCATCGATGGCCTCGCGCTCGGTAGTTGCGTCTGTCTCACCAAGTGCAAAGTCATTGGCGGCGCTGCTGGAAGTCAGCCAATTGACATCGTGGTTGCCTGGCAGAAACACGAAGCGCTCGCGGGGGAGTCCGAGGGCCCCGACCAGCGCCTCGAAGAACGGCAGCGCAAGCTCACGGAACTGCTTCGGCATCCCGGTCTCCACGAGGTCGCCTGTCACCACCACGAGGTCGGGGCGTTCCGAGGCGTCGAGACGCTCTGCTCCCTTTTTCGCGCTGGCGACCACCACGAGGGCTAGCTCCTTCGGCGGGATGTCCTGAAAGCGGCTGTGCGGGCCGAGGTGGAGGTCGGAGAGGTGGAGGAGGGTGAGGTCCGGCATAGCGGCGTACTGTCGCGGGCGTTAGAGGCGAGCGGGAAAGTACGCGAAGCGCTTGAATTCGGCAGGCTAGGGCCGGGCCCGCGTGCCGCCGCGATATCTTGTGGATCTCCCGTCACGGTAGCGCTTCCAGCCCCTCTGTTTCCCATGGCCGATACGTCCTCGCCCACGCCCGCCGCCGCACCCGCCACGTCGGCCTCCGCACGCACGCATCCCGTCCGCTTCGTCACCGCCGCGAGCCTCTTCGACGGGCACGACGCCGCGATCAACATCATGCGGCGCATCCTCCAGCAGCAGGGCGCGGAGGTGATCCACCTCGGCCACGACCGCTCCGTGCTCGACCTCGTGGAGACGGCCATCCAGGAGGACGCCGACGGCATCGCGGTGTCGTCCTACCAGGGCGGGCACAACGAGTACTTCCGCTACATGGTAGACCTCCTGCGCGAGCGCGGCGCAGGCCACATCAAGGTGTTCGGCGGCGGCGGCGGCGTGATCGTCCAGGACGAGATCAACGCGCTCGAAGCCTACGGCGTGGCGAAGATCTACTCGCCGGAGGACGGCATGCGGCTCGGCCTGGAGGGCATGATCGCGCACATGATCAGCGTCGCTGGCGCGACGAGTGAAGAGGTACGAGTCAAGAGTGAAGAGAAGGGGGATAGGGAATGGGGAATAGGGGACAGGGAAGAGGGTGGAGAGCCGGGGAACCGGGGAACCGAGAGGAAGCCGAAGGCCGACAGCCGACAGCCGACAGCCCACAACGTCCAGGCCGTCGCCCAGGCGCTCACCGCCGTCGAACTCCAAGCCACCCAGCCGGGCGGCGACGGTGCCAATCCGCGCCTGACCCACGACCCACGACGCGCGACCCATGACCTCGCCCCCGTCCTCGGCATCACCGGCACCGGCGGCGCGGGCAAGTCTACGCTCACCGACGAGCTCGTCCGGCGCTTCCTCACGGACTTCGACGACCTGCACGTCGCCATTCTGTCGGTGGACCCCACGCGGCGGCGCACGGGCGGCGCGCTCCTCGGCGATCGCATCCGGCTCAATAGCCTCTACGGCGACCTTGCTCGGGATGCTGACGGCAGGGCGCGCGTCTATATGCGCTCGTTCGCCACGCGCCAGGCGCACCGCGCTACGAGCCAGGCGCTCCGCGACGCCATCGGCGTGTGCCAGGCGGCGTGCTTCGACCTCGTGATCGTGGAGACGGCGGGCATCGGGCAGAGCGACACCGAGGCCGTCGATCTCGCCGACCTCACGCTCTACGTCATGACGCACGACTTCGGCGCACCGACGCAGCTCGAAAAGATCGGGATGCTCGACCTCGCCGACGTGGTCGCGCTCAACAAGTTCGAGCGGCGCGGCTCCGAGGACGCCCTCCGCGCGATCAAAAAGCAGATGCAGCGCAACCGCGCCGCCTTCGACCAGGGCCCCGACGCGATGCCTGCCTTCCCGACGATGGCCGCGCGCTTCAACGACCCCGGCGTGACGGGCCTTTACCTCCACCTCCTCGGCTGTCTGAATGATGCGCACGGCTTCGGGCGTACCTCGGCCACGTACGACATCGACACGCTGCCGCCGATGGACCCGGAGGCGCTCGCCATCCTCCCGCCGAAGCGTCAGCGCTACCTCGCCGAGATCGCCGACACGTGCCGCACCTACCACCAGCACGTCGAGCAGCAGGCCGCCATCGCCCGGAAGTGGGGCGAGGCGAGCGGTGCCCGGAAACAGGTCGAGGACTGGTCACCGTCCGACGCCGCGCAACTCATCGCCCGCCTCGACGACATGGTCGAGCACTGGTGGAGCCAACTCGACGCGCGGAGTCGGCACTTGCTGCAAAAGTGGGACGGGAACGTCGAGCGCTACCGTCAGGACGAGTTCGTCTACCAGGTGCGCGGGCGCGACATCCGCCAGCCGCTCACGCACACGACGCTCTCCGGCACGAAGGTGCCACGCGTGGCGCTCCCGCGCTACTCCGACGCGGGCGACCGGCTCCGCTTCGCGCTCCTCGAAAACCTCCCCGGCTACTTCCCCTACACGGCGGGCGTCTTCCCGCTCAAGCGCACCGGCGAGGACCCGACGCGCATGTTCGCGGGCGAGGGCAGCCCCGAGCGCACCAACCGCCGCTTCCACCTCGTCTCGGAAGGCATGCCCGCCGCGCGCCTCTCGACGGCGTTCGACAGCGTGACGCTCTACGGCCGCGACCCCCACGAGCGGCCCGACATCTACGGCAAGGTCGGCAACGCAGGCGTCTCCGTCTGCACGCTCGACGACATGAAGAAGCTCTACTCCGGCTTCGACCTCTGCGCGCCGACGACGTCCGTCTCGATGACGATCAACGGCCCCGCACCGATGCTCCTGGCGATGTTCATGAACACCGCCATCGACCAGCAGGTCGAGCGCTACCTACAGGAAGAGGGCCGCGTCGCCCAGACGAAGGCCGTGCTGGCTAAGCGCGCGCGGCGGAAGTACGTCCCCTACGGCCCCGACGGCATCGCCGAGGGCCTGCCGCCCAACCACGACGGCTTCGGGCTCGGGCTGCTCGGCATCAGCGGTCCCGAACTCGTGGACGAGGGCGTGCTGAGCCAGGAAGAGTACGACGACCTCGCTGCGCGGGCACTCGCCTCCGTGCGCGGGACGGTCCAGGCCGACATCCTGAAGGAGGACCAGGCGCAGAACACCTGCATCTTCTCGACGGAGTTCGCGCTGCGGATGATGGGCGACATCCAGCAGTACTTCATCGACCACGGCGTCCGCAACTTCTACAGCGTCTCAATCTCAGGCTATCACATTGCCGAAGCGGGCGCGAACCCGATCACGCAGCTCGCCTTCACGCTGTCGAATGGCTTCACCTTCGTGGAGTACTACCGTGCGCGCGGCATGGACGTGGACGCCTTCGCGCGCAACCTGTCGTTCTTCTTCTCGAACGGTATGGACGCCGAGTATGCCGTCCTCGGCCGCGTCGCCCGCCGCATCTGGTCCGTCGCGATGCGCGACCTCTACGGGGCCGACGACCGCAGCCAGAAGCTGAAGTACCACATCCAGACGAGTGGACGCAGCCTCCACGCGCAGGAGATCGACTTCAACGACATCCGCACCACGCTCCAGGCGCTGATGGCGATCTACGACAACTGCAACAGCCTCCACACCAACGCCTACGACGAGGCGATCACGACGCCGACCGAGGAGTCCGTCCGCCGCGCCATCGCCATTCAACTCATCATCAACCGCGAACTGGGTCAGGCCAAGAATGAGAACCCGCTCCAGGGCAGCTTCCTCATCGACGAACTGACCGACCTCGTGGAGGAGGCCGTGCTCGTCGAGTTCGAGCGGATCAGCGAGCGCGGCGGCGTCCTTGGCGCGATGGAGACGATGTACCAGCGCGGCAAAATCCAGGAGGAGTCGATGCACTACGAGCACCAGAAGCACTCAGGCGACCTGCCGGTGATTGGGGTAAACACGTTTGTCAACGAGAACGCCGAGGCTCCCGAGCAGACGGTCGAGCTGATGCGCTCCTCGGACGACGAGAAGCAGCACCAGATCCGCAACCTCCGGGCCTTCCAGAACCGCTATGCCGACCGGTCCGAGGCTGCGCTCACGCACCTGAAGGACGTAGCGCGTGAGGGTGGCAGCACGTTCGCGGCGCTGATGGACGCCGTCCGCGTGTGCTCGCTCGGCCAGATCACCGAGGCGCTCTTCGAGGTCGGCGGGCAGTACCGGCGGAACATGTAGGCGCGACAGCGTGCAACAGAGGCATTCTGACGCTAAATGACATGAACACGCTCAGCCCCCACGAAGCACCACCTATCCCGACTTTTCCCGGTCGCACGATGGCCGACTTCGACGCGCTCCCTGAGGGAACGCTCTCTCAACTCGTTGATGGAACTTTACTTATGTCACCAGCGCCCTCTTTCCGTCATCAGCGAATTACATGGCGGCTCGGAGCGATGCTCAGTGACTTTGTCGAAGAGCATGAGTTGGGTATTGTGGTGGGAGGTCCTATCGATGTCCGGCTGCGCGAAGACCAGGCCTTCCAGCCTGACCTGCTCTTCGTCAGTCACGAGCGCTACGACATGCTCTCCGAGCGAGGCTTGGAAGGTGCCCCAGACCTTGTCGTGGAAGTGCTCTCGCCCTCGACGGGGTACTACGACCTCACAGCGAAGCGGCGTGTCTACGAGCAGAGCGGCGTGCGGGAGTACTGGATCGTGGACCCGCTCGAAGAAACCATTGAGGTGCTGACGCTGACTGACGAGGTTTACCGGGTAGCGGGTCGGGTCGAAGGAACTGGTATCGCCACCTCCGTGGTGCTGGACGGCTTCACGCTCGACGCGGCCTCGCTCTTTGCACCGCTCCGGTGACACCTCCAGCATGTGCGCCAGTCCAGATCACCGAGGCGCTCTTCGAGGTCGGCGGGCAGTACCGGCACAACATGTAGCGGCCCGTGCAGGCTAGACTCGAATCGTGCCCTACCTGCTGCGCTCGCGGCGTATCGTGGAGCACCACGGGATCCCTCACACACGGCGGGCACCATGACTCTCCTCCTCTTTGGCAGTACCGGCATGATCGGCCACGGCGCTCTCAACGCGGCGCTTGCTGATGACCGCGTGTCCCGTGTCATTTCCGTCGGTCGTCGCCCCACGGGACGGCGGCACCCGAAGCTGGAAGAGGTGGTCCACGCCGACCTAGCCGACCTTGGGCCGCTCACGGAGCGCCTCGCCGATGCCGACGCGTGCCTGTTCTGCCTTGGCGTCTCGGTAGCCGGGATGAGCGAGGCAGACTACCGACGCGTGACGTACGACCTCACGCTGTCCGTCGCCCGCGACCTCGCCGGTCGGAATCCGGCTATGACGTTCGTCTACGTCTCAGGCGCCGGTACCAATGCCGAGAGCCGACAGATGTGGGCACGCGTGAAAGGGGAGACGGAGAACGCCCTCGCAGGCCTGCCCTTCGCTGCCGTCTACAACGCACGGCCCGGCGTGATTCAGCCTGTCGGCGGAGCCACCTCACGGACGAGGCTCTATCGGGCGATCTACACGGCGATGGCCCCGCTCATGCCGCTGCTCCGACGCGCTTTCCCGAAGTCGTTCCTTGACACCGACCAACTCGGCCGGGCGCTCGTCGAGGCAGGGGTGGCTGGGGCCTCGGCTCGTACCCTGGAGGTCCCCGACCTGCAGGCCCTCGCGGCGCGTACCGAAGGGCAGGTCTGATGCGGTCGGACCGACCGGCCGACTTTTCCGTAGCGAGACATCCGTTGCCCTTGGGCGCTCGGACGTTCCTTTCCACCGCTGGCAGTCCTCGTCACACGCGGTCAGCCCTTTCCGATCCAGCTTCGATACGTCCATGCGAATGTTCACCCTCCTTGCTCTCCTCGTCAGCGGCTGTGCGCAGGGGCAGCCTGCGGAGCCGACCGTCGCTGACGGCTGGGCCGTCGCCGAGCCCGCCGCCGAGGGGCTAGACCCGGACGCGCTGGCAGCAGCCGTCACCTTCATCGAGCAGGACGAGCACGACGACTTTCGCGGCCTCGTCGTCGCCAGAAACGGGAAGCTCGTGGCGGAGCACTACTTCAACGGGCACGGTCCCGACTCGCTTCAGGACATGCGCTCGGCGGGGAAGAGTGTGACCTCCGCGCTCGTCGGTATCGCTATCGCCGAGGGCCTGATCGCGGGCGTGGACGCGCCGGTCCTCCCGCTCTTCCCGGCGTACGCGCCCGTCCTCCACGACGGGGCGGACAAGCAGGCGATCACCATCGAGCACCTCCTCACGATGACGTCTGGCATCGCCGCCGACGCCGACGACCCGTCCTCGCCCGGCTACGAGGACCGGATGTGGGAGACGGAGGACTGGGTCCGCTTCGTGCTCGACCTCCCGATGTCGCACGAGCCGGGCTCGGCGTGGGTCTACTCCTCGGCGAGTTCGTTTCTCGCAGGCGCAGCTGTGGAGGAAGCGGCCGGGCAGTCGCTCGCGGCCTTCGCGGAGGACCGGCTGTTCGGACCGCTCGGCATCGAGCAGTACCGCTGGCTAGCGACGCCGACGGGGCGGACGGTGGCGCAGGGCAACCTCTCGCTCCGGGCGCGCGGCATGGCGAAGTTCGGCCAACTCTACCTCGATGGCGGGCGCTGGCAGGGGCAGCAGGTCCTCCCGGAGGCGTGGGTCCGCGCGTCGGTCGAGCCGCTGTACCCGGTCCCGTGGGAGAACTACGACAGCTACGGCTACGCGTGGTACACCCACACGCTCACGGTGGAGGGGCGCGCATTCCGGTACACCATCGCCTCGGGCAATGGGGGCAACAAGATCTACGTGTTTCCGGACGAGCGGATGGTGGTCGCGATCCAGAGCGCAGCGTACAACACGCGCTACGGGCACCCTCGGTCTTTCAACGTGCTCAAGCGCGTACTCGCGGCCGTGACCGCGTGAGGAGCTGCTGGGTGGTTTTAAGCTGGGTAGGCGAGTACTTTGCGTCCGGCTGGCGTCTCGCTGCGACGTAGGCACGTCCGACCAGCGACGCATTCATCGCCCCGTACTGCTGCGCTGCCATCTGCCTGCGCGGGTAAGCAGCCAGCGGCCCTACGCTCCACCCACCTGCAAGCTCACCACCGCATGCTCCGTACGTTCCCCCTCGTCGTCCTCGCCTTCGCACTCGTTGCGTGCTCCGGTTCGGAGGAAACGCTGGCCCCACCGGATTCCGGCCCCGCGTTTACGATCCAGCAGCCCCCAAGTGGCTCGCTCTCGCAAGCCCAGCTCGACGAGATCGCTGCGGATATCCGGCGACTCGAAGCGCGTCCTCTCGCTGCGGGTGCCTCCGAAGGTCGAACGGCGCTGTTTCAATGGATCACGGGCTCACCCGACGTAAGCGTGAGCCTGGACAGCGGTGTCATCGGCCCGCTTCTTGACTCGAACAGCCGGTACAAGGGCGACCTCCTCACGCAGTTTATCCTGTCAAGTGCGGCCCACAAGATCGAGAACGCCGAGACGGACGAGGTGGCTACGAACGTCGCAGGGTTGGAAGGAGCGCTCGCGGCCTACACCGTGATCCTGTCCCGACAGGGGCGGAGGGCGCGGGACTCGTTCATGGAGTCGGTCCAGGAGCGGAGTGCGAATGGGACGCTCCGCGCTTACGTCCAGGCCGGGCTCGGTGGTGGTTGAGCGCGCAAGGCCGTGGAACAGCCAGTGCGTCGGCCCAGACACAACACCGCCGCCCCAGCGTGAGTCAGGGCGGCGGTCGTAGGTCGCAGTGGTGCGTTCGCTACGGCATGGGCGTCGGCGGGACGTCGAGCGTCTTGCCATCGAGGAAACGGGCGACGGCGTCGTTGAGCGCCAGGCCGTTCACGCTCGTCGTGTAGAATTGCTCGCCGAGCAGGAACGTGTGCGCCTCGCCGGGGACGTAGTACGTGCCCACGTTATCCGGCAGGATCTCGCGGAGGTCGTAGAGCGCGTCGGCGAACGTCTCGCCGGGGATAAGGCAGCCGAGCGGGTTCTCCGGCGTGCAGGTCGGCAGCACGGAGCCATTGAAGAAGCGGATCACGGCGTCCTGCTCGTAGGAGAGCAGCCCGAAGTTGGCATCGGGGTACGTGTTCGCGTAGAAGGGCAGCACGTTCTCGATGCCGTCACCGTTGGGCTGCGAGCACTCGGGGCAGGCGTCGGGGATGGAGGGCTCCAGGTTCCAGAGGACGCGCTGGAAGAACTGTAGTTCGGGCGAGTAGGCCGCGTCGTCGCGGAGGAGCGGGCCGGAGTCGTTGAGGAGGTCCACGGGCGTCGGGGCGAAGGCCTCGGCGAAGAGCCCGTAGGTGCCGACCGTCCCGAAGCCGCCGGCGCTCACGCCCGAGAGGACGACGCGCTCGGCGCGCTGGAGGCGCGGGCTCAGTTGGTCGAGGTAGAGCTCCAGGTTCTGGTAGCCGACGAAGCGCTGCACGCCATCGACGCCAGGCACAAAGCCGTTCGGGTTGCTGCCCGAGTGGACGTCGCCGGTGCAGTAGGGCACGAAGACCGTGTTCCAGTCGGCGAACGGGTTGTCGGCGCGGCTGCGGTCGAAGACGCCCGCGTTGCCGATGAAGGCGATCAGGCCGTTGAAGTCGCCCTCATCGAACTTCGAGGGGTTGGTCTCGCACGAGCCGGGGTCGAGGCAGGCGCCGCCGCCCTGGAGGAGGATGAGCAGCTTGCGGGAGCCGGGCACGGCACGCACGCCGATGCCCGACGCGGAGCCGTCGCGGCACATCGACTGGGGCGCGTCGATCCAGGCCCACTCGCCGTCGCCGGGGAGCGCGTTGGCGAAGTAGGGCGCGTCGTCGAAGACGCCGACGGCCTCGGGCGCGATGTCCGTGACAGGCGCATCGACGGCGGCATCGCAGGCAGCGAGGAGGCCGACGGTCGCACACAGGCCCACCATCAGACAGAGGCGGCCGAGGAAAAAGCGGGGGAGCATAACACGGAGGGGAAAAGCGAGAAGAGAGCCGCACCCATCGGATGCGGCCAGGAGCACCCCCAATTAACGAGGTGCGTCCGTGTTACGCAAGCGTTATCGGAAGGGCTTCCGGTGCCGAGGTGTAGACGTGTGGATGTGTGATCGAGAGCGATAAAGCGATGCTCAGTGGGGTTGATCGGCAATAGCACAAGCAGTTCTCCCCCTGGACAGGGGGAGTTAGAGGGGGTAGACCTTCGCATGCACGATGGCCTTCTGGAGCGCGACGATCGACTACCCCCAGCCCCTCCCACGCGTTCGCGAGGGCAGGCTCTGTCCAGGAGGGGAGCTACCAGCGCTTCTGCACTTCGCCGCAGGAGACGGACTTACATCTAGCAGCGCGGCTCTTCGACATGCACACGTTCATACCTGCATACGTCCACACCTTCCCACCTACTCAGCCACCGCGACCGGAGCCGCTGCTGGGCGCACGGCCGGGAGGTCGAAGGGCTCGCCGTTCACAAACGCCTCCGTCCACGACGCCAGCGACGTGCCGTTGATGCTCGACGTGTAGAAGCTGCTGAGCAGGAACGTGTGGCCCTCGCCCGCGGGGAAGTAGGTGCCGCTGTTGCCAGGCGGGAGGCTTGCGCGGATGTCGTAGAGGCCGTCCTCGAAGGCGCTCGCGCTCGGGAACCCGAAGAAGGTGCGGATGACGAAGTCGCGCTCGGTGGAGATCAGGCCGAACGAGCGGTCCGGGTTCTGCGCGGCGTAGAACGGCGTCACGTTTTCGAGCCCGTCGCCGTTGGGCAGCGAGCAGTCGGTGCAGCCCTCCGGTAGGGCGGCGTCGAGGTTCCAGAGGTCGCGCCATTGCTTCTGCAGGCTCGGGGAGAGCACGTCGTCGTCAGCCGGGACCGGCCCCGAGTCGTTGAGGAAGTCGATGGGAGCCGGGGCCAGCTCGTCCGCGACGAGGCCGTAGGTGCCCAGGACGCCGAAGCCGCCTGCGCTCTCACCTGCCAGCACGACCTTGCGCGCGCGCTTCGCCTGCCCGGCGATCCGCCCCAACATCGATTCCATGTTGCTGTAGCCGACGAAGTCCTGCCGCCCGAAGACGCCCGGCGTCACCGTGTTGGGCGCATCGCCGGAGTGGACGTCGCCGGTGCAGTAGGGCACGAAGATCACGTTCCAGTCGCCGAACGGGTTGTCGGCGTTGTCGGCCTCGAAGACGCCCGCGTTGCCGAACTCCGCGATGAAGTCGTCGAAGTCGTCGCGGTCGAAGCTGCTGCGGTTGGTGAGGCAGGAGAAGAAGTCGTAGCACGCGCCGCCACCCTGGAGGAGGATGAGCAGGTTGGGCGAGCCCGAGCGACGCCGGAGCCCGAAGCCGGTCCGCGAACCGTCGCGGCACTGCATGCCGCCGGTCTGGAGGAACTGCCAGTTCCCCGACTGCGCCGAGGCGAGGGCCGGGAGGTAGGGGGCGTCGTCGAAGAGGCCGACGGGCTCTGCTTCTGGCGTGACGGGCGAGGAACAGGCGGCGAGCACGAGGCCCAGCGAGAGCACGGCGGCGGTGAGGCACAGACGCATCGGAGGAGGGGGATGGGAGGGAGAACCGTGGACAGCGCCACGATAGTCCGTAACCCCACCCGAACGCAAGCCGGGGCCATCACATCGATAGCGAGAGCGACGCCCGTCGCGACACAGCCGCCCGATCTTGGGACGCGTCCCCGATTTGCCTTTGCTACGTCAAAGAGTGTCTGACGGGTGTGGTCGGACGTGTTGCGTATCTCGTGTTGCGTGTTGACCTCGATCCGATACGCAACACGCAACACGTGCTGTGACGCCGATCCCGACAGAATTGCTGTGAAGTAACACCAGCCCCATGCCCCTCGATGGTGCTGCGCTGCGCAAAGACCCCGACCGCACCCTCGCCGCGCTGTGGCCGCGCCTGAAAGCCCTCATCCCGAAGAGCGCCCCCAAGTCTGAGCGCGCTGCCGTGCAGGCCCGCGTCGAGCGCGAGTTCGCGCGGCTCCACGACCTGCTCAACCGCCTCTACGGCCAGGACTACGACCTCGGCATCAACGCCTTCGAGCACCGGCGCTTCCTGAACGCGCTCTACACCGGTCACTTCCCTGGCAGCTTCGCGCGAGGCCTGCCGTTCAACTACAACCCCGAGACGCAGGACATGCGCATTTCGGGCATGGCCGCGTCGCTGATCGGCGTGGAGGAGGCGCTGCAGGAGGCCCCCATGCATCTACAGGGCGAACGCCTCCTCGACGACGCGCTCGCCCGCCTCGAACTCATCCACGCGGTCACCTACAGCGCGGGCGGCTTTCCGCTCGTCTACCTCGGCGACGAGATCGGGATGACGAACGACTACCGCTACCGCCGCGACCCCGTCACCGCAGGCGACAGCCGCTTCGCCCACCGCCCGGAATTCGACTGGGACCGCGCAGCCGAACGCGAGACACCCGGTACGATCCCGCACCGGCTCGTTCACGCGCTCGCTCGCTTCGCCCAACTCCGTGCCGCGACGCCCGCCCTCGGTGATACCCCCACGGCATTTTTCCACGCAGGCAACGACCACGTTTTCACGTTCCAGCGGGGGACCCCGGAGACCGGCCTGCTCACGGTCGTCGCCAACCTGTCCGAGCACGGTCTGGCGGTCCCGAGCCCCTGGCTCGCGCACGACGGCACCGACCTGCTCTCCGGCGAGCGCGTCATCGCGGGGATGATGCTGCGGCTGGCCCTGTATCAGGTCCGATGGATCGCGGGGGGGTGAGCGAGCGCGGCGGTCGTTTCGCCGCAGACTTCGCACGTCTTCCTTCTGCCGTCTTCCTCTGCCTGCGTAGCTTCTCGCAACCGCTTTTCTACCCCGCTAGCCACTTCCGCCCCATGAAAATCCACGAGTACCAGGCCAAGGACATCCTCGCCAAGTACGGCGTCGCCGTGCAGCGCGGCCTCGTCGCCAACACGGTCGAGGAGGCCGTTGCTGCCGCGAAGACGATGCAGGCCGACGGCGTCGAGCAGTTCGTCGTCAAGGCGCAGATCCACGCGGGGGGGCGCGGCAAGGGTGGCGGCGTGAAGTTCTGCCCGTCCATCGACGACGTGCAGGGGAAGGCTGAGGCGATCCTCGGGATGCAGCTCGTCACGCCCCAGACTGGCGAAGAAGGCCAGCTCGTCCGCAAGGTGCTCATCACGGCCGCCGAGGACATCGCGCACGAGTACTACGTCGGCGTCACGCTCGACCGCGCGAAGTCGATGAACGTCATCATGGCGTCGGCCGAGGGCGGCGTCGAGATCGAGGAGGTCGCGGCGACGAACCCCGAGAAGATCGTCAAGGTCTGGGTCGAGCCCGGGATGGGGCTGCAGCCCTTCCAGGCGCGCGAGGTCGCGTTCCGCCTCGGCTTCGAGGGCAAGGCGTTCAAGCAGGCCGTCAAGTTCGTGACCGCGCTCTACAAGGCCTACGAGGCCGAGGACGCGAGCATCGCCGAGATCAACCCGCTCATCCTCAACGAGGACGGCGACGTGATCGCGCTCGACGCGAAGATCAACATCGACGACAACGCGCTCTTCCGCCACAAGGACACCGCCGCGCTGCGCGACGTCCACGAGGAGGACCCGCTCGAAGTCGAGGCCTCGGAGAACCACCTCAACTACATCAAGCTCGACGGCAACGTCGGCTGCATGGTCAACGGTGCGGGCCTCGCGATGGCGACGATGGACATCATCAAGCTCGCAGGCGGCGAGCCCGCCAACTTCCTGGACGTGGGCGGCGGCGCGAACGCGCAGACCGTAGAGGCGGGCTTCCGCATCATCCTCAAGGACCCGAACGTGAAGGCGATCCTCGTCAACATCTTCGGCGGCATCGTGCGCTGCGACCGCGTGGCGAACGGCGTCGTGGAGGCCGCGAAGAACGTGGACATCAACGTGCCGCTGATCGTCCGTCTCCAGGGCACGAACGCCGAGGAAGGCATGGCAATCCTGAACGACTCGGGTCTCGAACTCGAATCGGCGATCCGCCTGCAGGAGGCCGCTGACAAGGTGACGAAGGCACTCGCGTAAGCGATCACCACCCAGTCTGACGCGGGGGCGTACGGCAAGACCGTGCGCCCCCGCTTTCGTTGCCTGCCTCGTAGTTTCGTCGCCATGTCCACCTCGCCCACGTCGGCTTCGTCCGCTATCCAAATCACATCCGTCACCAAGCGCTACGGCGCGCTCACGGCGGTGGACGCCGTCTCGCTCGACGTACCCGCGGGCTCGCTCGTGGCGCTTCTCGGCCCGAGCGGCTGCGGGAAGACGACGCTGCTGCGGCTCGTCGGCGGCTTCGAGACGCCGGATGCCGGACAGATCGCGGTGGGTGGGCGCGACGTGACCACGTTGCCGCCGCAGCAGCGGCCCTCGGCGATGGTCTTCCAGAGCTACGCCCTCTTCCCGACGATGACGGTGGGGGAGAACGTCGAGTATGGCCTGCGCGTCCGCAAGGTGTCGCGCACGGAACGCCGGGCCCGCGTCGCTGAGGCGCTCGCCCGCGTCGAACTCGACGGGCTGGAGGCGAAGCCCGTGACGCAGCTCTCGGGTGGGCAGCAGCAGCGCGTCGCGCTCGCCCGCGCCCTCGCCGTTGCCCCCGCGGTGCTGCTCTTCGACGAGCCGCTCTCGAACCTCGACCAGGCGCTCCGCGAGGCCACGCGCCGCCAACTCAAGGCGCTGCTCCCCAGCCTCGGCACGACGAGCCTCTACGTCACCCACGACCAGCAAGAGGCGCTCGCGCTCGCCGACCGGATCGCTGTCATGCGCGCCGGGCAGATCGTGGAGATGGGTGCGCCGGAAGACCTCTATCGCACGCCGCGCACCGCCTACGTCGCGCGCTTTCTCGGCGGGGCCAACATCGTTGAGAACACAGATCTTGCTGCCCGCCTTGCCAAGGAAGCGCCGCCACCAGGACAGGTGCTCGCGGTGCGGCCGGAGCATCTGCGCCTCGCGTCGCCCGACGAGCCGGGTGCGGTGTCGGTGCGGCTGCGGGCCCGCCAGTTCCTCGGCACCTACAGCGAGTGGGATGTCGAGGTCGGTGACACTACGCTGCGGCTCTGGGTGGACCCTGACACCGCCGTGCCCGAGCGCCTCGCCGTGCGCGCCGACCGCTGGCGGTGGGTGGAGGAGGGGTAAAGGCTATCGGCTATCAGCCCTCGGGGCTTTGCGCTGCGACGAAAGCCGCTGACAGAGAGCCGCGTCCTATCTTTCAGAGCCGCATACTCCAAGCCGTGCACAGCACCGCCGGTAGCCAATAGCTGACAGCCCATAGCCAACACCGCCATGCCCCAGACGCTCACCGCCATCGAAATCCGCGAGGGCCTCGACGGCATCACGCCGGCCCGCGTCGCCACGCTCTACCGCCGTGCGCCGCTCGTGCGCCCCACCGGCAGCCCGGAGCAACTCGCCCGCATGTTCGAGCAGTCGTCGCTCGTGCTCGGGGCCTGGATGGGCAACCGGCTCGTCGGCCTCGCGCGCGTCCTCACCGACGGCGCGCACTTCTCGTTCCTGTGCGACCTCGCCGTCGAGCCCGACGTGCAGGGCGCGGGCGTCGGACGCCAGCTCATCGATCAGGTGCTGGAGCGCTGCAAGGGAACCGAACTCATCCTCCGCGACTCCGACATCTCGGCGGGGTTCTACCGCCGCCTCGGCTTCGAGAAGGTGACCAACGCCTGGATGCGGAAGGCGTGACGGCGCGGGTGGGAGCCGAGCGTGCGTCCAGCGCGTAAGCAGACGGCTATCACCACCACACGTCTCGCGTCATGCAACTCCGCACGCTGCTCTTCGCTTCCGAACGCTCCCTTGCCGTCGGCCTCGGCCTGCTCGTCCTCCGCGTGTTCGCAGGACTAGCGATGGCCTTCGCACACGGGCTCGGCAAGGTGCCGCCCTCCGAGGGTTTCATCGAGGCGACAGCAGGCCTGGGTTTCCCGGCCCCGACGCTGTTCGCGTGGATGGCGGGCCTCGCGGAATTGGCCGGCGGCGTGCTCGTGGCGCTCGGGCTGCTGACGCGCCCCGCCTCGTTCTTCCTCGTCGTCACGATGGCCGTGGCGGCCTTCGGCGCGCATGCAGGCGACCCGTTCGGCGACAAGGAGATGGCGCTGCTCTACGGTGCCGTGTTCCTCTGCACGATGCTGACCGGCAGCGGGCGCTTCGGCCTCGACCGCTTCCTGGCCCCGCCGCAGCGCCGCTCGCTCTCGTTCGCCTGAGCGCTACTGTTCGCCTGAGCGCTACCGCCCGCGTGCCATGGGCGTGTTCGCCACGACGCCGAGCGCGGCTAGCCGCACCGTCTCGGCGATTCGCTTGGCCCGCGTCGCGTCGCGCTTCGCCGACTTAATCCACCACAGCACGCCCTTCTTCGACGAGGCGCTGAACCCGTCGAAGGCGTTCTGGGCGATGGGGTTGACAGCGAGCGCAGCAGCGAGGTCATCCGGGACGACTAGGGCCTCGACCTCGTCGTAGAGCGTCCACGACCCATCGACTTTCGCGGCCTCGATCTTGGCGCGGCCGATGTCGGTCATGAGACCATTCGCCTCCAGCGCTTTGATGCGGCGCTTGTTGAGCCCCGACCAGATGCTGCCGGTTTTGCGCGGTGAGACGTAGAGCATCGTGCGGTCCGCGTCGAGCTTGCGCGGGAGGCTGTCGATCCAGCCGAAGCAGAGCGCTTCCTCGACGATGCTATCGTAGTCCACATAGCGCACGCCCGTGTGCTTTTTGTAGGTCACGAGCCAGATGCCGTCCGGCTGCGTGTGGTGGGCCGCTAGCCACGCGCGCCAGGCAGCACGGCTGGTTACTTCGACGCGGTCGGCGGTGTCGAGGGCGGAAGGCATCGGCATGCGGCGTGCAGGAGCAAAGGCAATTCGAGAACTTACCGCATCGACTCCGTTCACATCCCCCACTACCCATGCCGTCCTACCGTGTCGAACGCCTCGCGGGTCATCATTTTCGCGCCACCACCAAGGAGGGCCACACCGTAGAGATCGACGGCGCGAAGGCGCAGGCGGCGAGCCCGATGCAACTCCTCGTGACGGCGATGGGCGCGTGCAGCGGGATCGACATCGTGGACATCCTCGAAAAGGGGCGGCAGACTGTGACGTCGTTCGTCGCTGACGTGGATGCTACGCGCGAGACGATGGGCACCTACTCCGAGTACACCGCCCTGCACGCGCACTACACCCTCACGGGTGACCTCGACCCGGCGAAGGTCGTGCGCGCCGTCCAGTTGAGCCTGGAGAAGTACTGCTCTGTCTCGAAGCTGCTCGAAAAGACAGCCACGATCACCGCCTCCTGCGAGGTCAACGGGGAGCGCTGGGAGGTGGCGCTCGCCGCCGCGTAAAGAAATCGGTACCAGGGATATAGGGGGTGACAGATAGGGGTCACTCAGGGGGTCGGATGTTGCACCCGAGGGCGCCAAGCGCCCCTCACTAGAGTGCAAAATCAACTCCATCCCAACCCATTCCCTGAGGCTTCCCATGTTTACGTCCGTCCAGCCCGTTCCTGAAGGCACCAGCGTCGTCGCGCCGCAACTCACCGTCAACGGCGCGGAGCAGGCGCTCGCGTTCTACGCCGAGGTCTTCGGGGCTACCGAGCTCACGCGCCTGCCCAGCCCCGATGGCCGCCTCATGCACGCCGTCTTCGATATTGGGGGCACCCAGCTCTACATCTCGGACGACTTCCCCGAGTACGGCAGCGAGGCAGCGCCCGACCCGGCGCGCACCACGGCCTCCGTCGGGCTGCACGTCTACGTCGAGGATGTGGACGCCACGTTCGCGAAGGCGCTCAAGCTCGGTGCGCGCGAATTGATGCCGGTCGAGGACCAGTTCTGGGGCGACCGCTTCGGCAAGCTCATCGACCCGTTCGGGCACGTGTGGGCCGTCGCCACGCACGTCCGGGACGTGTCGCCTGAGGAGATGCAGGAGGCGATGGCTGCGATGGCGTAAGCCTGACCGGTTCATCGAGGTCCTGCCTCGCCCGAAAGCCCGGCGCTGCCGAAACCGCTTGTGCGGGGACTCGGCAGCGCCGATTTTTTGCGCTGTCCCCACCGATCCACCGCTCGTGTCCCATGCGTCTCGTCCTCGTTGCCCTCGCCTTCGCGCTCGTCGCCGTCGGCTGCAAGAAGCAGGAGCGGCTCGTCCGCACGCTCGGCGTGGAGGACGTAGCCCCGCTCATCGAGCTCAACCTCGCCGAGCTCAACCTCGACGTGACGTTCACCGAGACCGTCAGCGAGCGCGCGTTCGTGTTCCTGAAGTCCGACGCCGAGATCCGCGTGGATGCGAACGTGACGTACAAGTACTTCCTCGACTTCCGCAACGACGGCTACAGCATGGCGCTGATCCCCGCCGACAGCCTCGGCGACGGAGCGCGCGTGCTCCGCTTCGACGCGCCGCCTATCCGCGTGCAGCAGCCTATCGTCAACCGCTCCGACGTGACCTATCCGCGCCGCGGGCTGCTCGTCAACGAGGAGGCCGAGGCCGTCGAGATCCTGGAATACCTCTCCGACCGGCTCGTGGACTTCGGGCAGGAGAAGCTGGACACCGACCCCGCCGTGCAGAACGAGTGCGAGGCGTCGCTGAAGGGCTACCTCCAGGGCATCATGCAGCAGACCGGCATCGAGGTCGCCGACGTGATCGTCACGTTCGGGCTAGTGGATGTGTGAGAGCTGTCGGCTTTCAGCTGTCGGCTCGCAGAGCAGGAAGTAGCTGACAGCCGTAAGCCGATAGCCGACGGCCCTAAAAATCCTTCTTCCCGAATCGCCAAAACGCCAGCGCGTAGCACACCGCGCCGAAGCCGAGCGACGAAAGGAACGGGTACCAGGTCGGGATGTCCTGCCGCAGCGTGAAGCGGCCCACGATGCCGGTCACTTCGGGAAACTTCGGGAGCAGGTGGTAGGCGGCGAGGTAGGCCTCGCGGAAGCCTGGCGACAGCACAGGGGCGAGCTGCGAGTGCGCGCCCAGCGGCAGCGACGCGAAGAGGACGCCGTAGGTCACGATCAGCGCCAGCGCCGTCGAGCCGGAGAGCACGCTCACGAGCGTTGTCACGCCGTACATCGTGACAAACATCCCGAAGACGAGGCCGATGGCGAGCAGGAAGCGTGGGTTCCAGATCCCACTCTTGAGGGCCATCACGAGCCACACCATCACGAAGAGGTAGGTGAAGAGCACCAGCATCGCGCCCCACACGCCGAGCACGCGCCCGCCGAGCACCTGCGTGCGGCTGAGCGGCTTCGAGAGCGTGAGGTCGATCTGGCCGCGCTCCATCAGGCTCGTCACGAGCGCACCCGTGGCGAAGAGGGCGAGCAGGATGCCGAGCCAGTAAGCACCTCCCGCCACGCCGGTCTCTACCACGACCACGATCTGCTCCAGCGCCGTAAAGCCCGCCAACTCACTCGGCCCGCCCTCCATCGACACCTCACCGCCTGCGATCCGAAATCCCGCCAGCGTCCCGTCCACCACGTCGAGGTTTAGCAGCGACGCGAGCAGCACCCACAGCACCGTCGCCACAGCGAAGAGCCCGACCACGATCCACTTCGCGCGCAGTTCGCGCAGGGTGAGCAGGAGAAGACCAACCATGAGTGTTGCGGTGGGGCCGTGCGGCTGTGTTGCGGTGGGTGCAAAGGAAGCGTGATGGCGGTCGGGAGAGTACGGCCGCACAGCACAACCGCCGCACGGCAACACGCAG
>JBCDFO010000026.1:0-24281 GCA_039177895.1 Bacteroidota bacterium | reverse complement strand
GTTCCGGCTACGTCGAAGTTCTTGTAGACACTCAGGTTCACGTTCGAGGTCGCGGGGCGGATCTCGCTGTTGAGCGGGATGGTGCCGGGCACGAGCTCGCCCGTCTGCTGGGTGGTGAACGTCGGCGTGTAGGGCCGCCCGGAGCCGTAGGTGACGAGCAGGCTGAAGCCCGCATCGAGCGCCAGATTGGTGTAGTTCAGGCTCGCCGCGAGCGTGTGGCGCTGGTCCCAGCCCGTCGGCACGATCTGCGTTTCCAGGCTCTGGCGGTTGGCGGCGGCGTTGTAGACCTGGGCCGGGTCCGAGGAGTTAGCGCGCGCCACCTGGAAGGTGTAGTCGAGCCCTGCGAAGAGGCTGGTGCCGATCCGCTGGTCGAAGCGGAAGATGATCCCGCGCACGAAGCCGAAGTCCGAGTTGATGAGCTGCCCGTAGCGGATACTCGTCCCCTCCACCTGGATGGGGTCGGTGTCCGAGCCTGCCAGGTTGCGGATGTCGCGGTAGTAGGCCGTCAGTTCGACAGACGAGCTACTGGAGAGCTCCTGCTTGAGGCCGATCTCACCGTTGATGGTTTGCTCCGGCGCGAGCCCCGCGTTCCCAATGAGGCCTTGGAGGCCCGAACCGCCTGAGCCGAGCGAGAAGAACGGGTTCTGGTAAAGCAGTTCGAAGTTCGGGATCTGGAAGAACTGCCCGTACGAGAAGTGGATCACGCCGCCCTCCGAGATCGGGAAGGCCACACCGAGGCGCGGGCTAAACTGCCAGTGGGTTTCCGCGTCGGCGAAGAGCTCATCGGGGAAAAGCACGTCCTCGTCCAGGACCTGGTCGACGCGCACGCCGTTCTCTTCGATGTAAACGCGTCGGTCGGTGGTGACCGCTTCCACGTCCGTCGGGTCGGCGAAGACGCGCCCGTTCGAATTGAAGTAGTCGAAGCGAATGCCCGCGTTGATGATCAGCCCCCCAATCTCAATCTTGTCCTGGATGTAGGCGGAGAGTTCGATGGGGTTGTAGGTGTAGGCCGCATCGGTGTTGAGGAAGGCGGAGAACCGCTCGCCGTTTTCCTCCTGGATAAGCGTCTCTTGGTCGAGGAAGTCGAGCGTGTGGTAGCGCCCCTCGACGCCAAATTTGATCAGGTTGGTGCGGTTGACCTGGCTTGTCACGTCGGCCTTGAAGAGCCACGTCTCCGTCGAGCGCTCGAACCGGTTGTTGTTGGTACCACCGACGATGAAGCCACGCGTGAGCCGGTCGTCGCGGGCCCCGAAGAAGCGGTTGTCGCGGTAGCGCTCGTCGAGCGGGTCGTCGAAGAGAGCCTCGCTGTAGTCCGTGTAGATGCGCGTGATGCCGGCCTCGTAGAACGTCTCGTTGGAGACGAGGTGCGTGAACTTGAGGTAGGACGTGAGCGCGCGCTGCTCGGCGTCGAGGAGCGCATCCGGGAAGAAGAAGAAGGCCTGCGGGTCGCCCGACTTGAACGTCTCGAAGCTGCCCAGCGCGTTAGCCGCGATCCGGATCTTGTCGGTCAGGCGGAAGGTGAGCTTGGCCTGGCCCGAGTAGCGATCGTAGGGGTTGAGCGAGACCGCGGCGGAGTCGTAGGGGCTGATCGCGGTGACAGCGGAGTCCACTTGCGTGAAGTCCACGCCCGGCGGCAGGTAGTCGATCTGCTGGTTGGCGTTGAAGCCAACGTAGTCCGCGTTGAAGACGTCGTAGCCGTTGATCCAGCCCTCGTTGCGGAAGAAGCGCCCGCTGGTGGCGAAGAAGAGCCGGTCTTTGAGGATCGGCCCGGAGAGCGAAGCCTCAGCGTTGGCCACGCTCACCACGTTGATCTCGTCGAGTTCGCGGAAGATCTCGGTGCCGCTCGTGCCGTAGTCGCCAATGAAGCCGGAGAAGGAGCCCTCGAAGTCGTTCGAGCCGTCGCGCGTGACCACGTTCACGATGCCGCTCATGGCCTGGCCGTACTCCGCGTTGAACGCGCCCGTGACGACCTGCAACTCGTCCACGGCGTTGTTCTCGATCTCGACCGAGCGCCCGCCGCTGAACACGTCGGTGACGGGCATGCCGTCCACCCAGTAGCCGACCTCGCCGAGGCGTCCGCCGCGGAAGTGGCCGTCGATCACGCCCGCCTGCAGCTCCACGACCTGGTCGAAGTTCTCGACCGGTAGCGCGCGGATCTCGTCGCCCGAGACGAAGGCCGTTGTGGCGGTGAGGTCCTTCTGGATCAGCTCGCGCTCGGCGGTCACGACAACCTCTTGGCCCTCGAAGACCTCCTCCGGCAGTTCGAAGTCGAGCGGAGTCGTGAGGTCGATGCGGACCCGCACGCCCTCGATGCGCTTCGTCTGGTAGCCGATGAAGGTGGCGCTCACCGTGTAGGTGCCCGGCCGCACGCCGATGATGACGTACTGCCCGTCGAAGTCGGTCGCAGCCCCCTGTGTGCTGCCGTCGATGACGACGTTGACACCGGGGAGCGGCTCGCCGGTGGCGGCATCGGTGACGGTGCCCTGAATCTTGCCATACTGGGCCGCAGCCTCGCTGGCGGTAAAGCCGACGAGGCAGAGCAGCGCAACGACGGCGACCAGCCGGGTCGCCCACGCCGAGCACAGCGCAGGCTCGCGGAGATCGTGTGGGGGGAGGAAGCGGTCCATCAGAGATCGGGGATGGAGAAAGGAAGCAGCTGTGGAAATCGGAAGCAGTGGGCCCTAGTCGCCCCGGGGTGCGTCTCCGGGCGAGGCCGTCGTCTCGCGCATGACAAGGCGCGGCGCAAAGGAGGTGTGACTCGGGGGGAGGTTGGGCTGGTCGAGGCGGCGGCGCAGCTTCTCGACGGCGAGCTTGCCCATCTCGTACATCGGCTGCCGGACGGTCGAGAGGCCGACGTAGGCGCTGGTCCGGATGTCGTCGAAGCCACAGAGGGCGAGGTCGCTGGGAGCCCGCAGGCCCGCCTCTCGAAGCGCCTTGAGCGCACCGAGTGCCTGCACGTCGCTGGCGGCAAAGACCGCGTCGGGCGGGTCGGGCAGGGCGAGCAGCGCGTTCATCGCGGTGTAGCCCGACTCGCGCGTGTAGCCGTGCATGGTGTCGTCGTCGGCACTCGTGTGAACGAGCTGCGAGTCGAGGTCGAGGCCCGCCTCGGCTAGCGCCGCCTCATAGCCCTCGCGCCGGTCGCGCGCAGGAACCGAGTGGGGGTGCGCCATAATGAGCGCCACGCGTCGATAGCCCTGAGCGAGCAGGTGCTGGGTGGCCACGTAGCCCCCCCGGCGGTTGTCGACCGAGACGGAGTCGAAGGCCCCGTGGAAGGCATCGACGAGGACGCAGGGCACGTCAACGGACGAGAGGTAGTCGACCTGGCGGTCGTCGAGCGGCGTCGAGCAGACGAGCACGCCGTCGGCCCGGCCCTTCTGGGCGGCGCGGCGCATCTGGTCGTCCATGGCCTCCATCGAGCGGGACGCGTAGACGAGCAGGTCGTACTCGCTCGACGCGAGGCGGTCCTGGATGCCCCGGATGACCTCCATGAAGAAGTAGGAGGTCATCATCGGCACGACGGCCGCGACCAGCTGGGTGTTTTGGCGGGCGAGGCTGCGCGCCGAAACATGGGGCTGGTAGCCGAGCTCCTCCGCCACCGAAAACACCCGCGCCCGCGTCTTCTCGGAGACACGCGGGTGCCGGTTGAGCACACGGGACACGGTGGCGATGGAGACGCCTGCTCGGTCCGCGATGTCGTAGATCGTAACGCTCAAGAGGCCGCAGCGAAGCCGGGCTGGTGGTGGAGGGGAAGTTGGGGGGCACGTCCCGCACGTGCGTAAGCGCTTTCAAAGGCGCTCGAGAGTATAGGGGTTTTTCCGAAACGCGTCAACCCACCAGGCCCTTCCCTGCCCTGCCAAGGCCGCTCGAAGCGCTTTCCTGATGCCCTCCATTGGCCATTCTGCCCCCTCAGCGCCACCCGCCAGGTAGGTCAGGTAAGCGCTTTCATGGTTTCTCCCCCGTTCTACACGCACTCCCAAGGCGGTTTCTGCCTCAAAGTATCTTTGTCGCACCCGCCTGGGCTTCTGACCACCGCTTCCCTCACCTTCGCAGCCGTCCATGGCCGCCCGCTCCACCGCCACCGCTTCCGACGCGACGCCGCTCTCGGGCCGTAAGCGGACCGTTTTCACCGTCGCGATGCTGCTCGTGCCGGTTCTCTTCTTCGCGCTCGCCGAAGGGGTCCTGCGTGTCGCTGGCTATGGGCAGGACTACCCGCTCTTCGAGCCGGTCGAGAACCACGAGGACTTTCTCGTACAGGGCCGCGAGGTGGCCCGCCGCTACTTCGTGCACACCGAGGACGTACCGAACAGCCAGTACGACTACTTCCATCGCGTGAAGCCCGACAACGGACTCCGAATCTTCGTGCAGGGCGGGTCGAGCGCGGCGGGCTTCCCCTTCTACTACGGCGCGGCCTTCCCTCGCCAACTCGAACAGCGCCTCCAGCAGACCTTTCCCGACCGCATGGTCGAGGTCATCAACACCTCGATGTCGGCGGTGAACTCGTACACCCTGCTCGACCTCGCCGACGAGATCCTGGAACACGAGCCCGACGCGGTCCTGATCTACGCGGGGCACAACGAGTACTTCGGCGCACTCGGGGCCGCCTCGGCGGAGTCGCTGGGGCGCAACCCGGCGCTGGTGCGGACCTACCTCGGGCTGCAACGCTTCCGTCTCGTCCAGGCGATGCGCGGTGGCCTGGCTGCGCTGGCGCGAGCCCGCGCAGGCGAGCGGTCGGGCCCACCCTCAAATACGCTCATGGCGCGGATGGTGGGCGAGCAGCAGGTCCCACTCGGCTCGGAGGTCTACGAGGCGGGGCTGACGCAATTCCGCTCGAACCTGTCGCTGCTGCTCGCGCGCTATGCCGAAGCGGGGGTCCCCGTCTTCATCGGCACGGTGGCCTCCAACGAGCGCGACCACCAGCCCTTCCTCAATGTCTTCGAGGCTGACACGGACGAGGCGGCCTACGAGGCGGCCGTGCGCGCGGGTCGTGCTGCGCTGCAAGCTGGGGACGCAGAGACGGCGCGGCGCCGACTCGCAGAGGCGACAACGATGGACACGCTGGCTGCCGACGGGTTCTACTGGCTCGGCCACGCCCACCTTGCCGCCGGCGCGCCCAACGCTGCGCAGGAGGCGTTCCTGCAGGCCCGCGAACGGGACGCCCTCCGCTTCCGCGCTCCCGAAGCGATCAACGAGAGCATCCGGGCCCTCGCCGCCGAGCACGGTGCGACGCTCGTCGAGAGCGAGGCGCACCTGCGCGCGGTGACGCCGGACGGGCTCATCGGGCAGACGCTCATGATCGAGCACCTCCACCCCACCATCGCGGGCTACACGCTGCTCGCCGACGCCTTCTACAACCGCCTCCGCGACACCGAAGCCCTCGGTGCCGACTGGAGCCGTGCGGTCCCCGACAGCCTCGCCCGCCCGCGTCACACTACCGTAGACTCGCTCGCCGGTCTCCTGCGCGTGCAGCAACTGATGACCGGCTGGCCGTTCCGCCCTGGCGAGGCCCCCGCGACGACGCTCCTTGACGTGGAGGCGCGCTCGCGCGTCGAGCAGATCGCGGTCGATCTCTACGAGAAGGAAGCCTCCTGGCGCGGCGCGACGGATGCGCTTGCGACCCACTACGCCACCACGGGCCGTTTCGACGACGCTATCCACGCCCGTGAGGCGATTGTCCAGGAGTACCCGTTCCTGTCAACGACGTACGTGGACCTCGCCAACCTGCTCGTGGAGCAGGGCCGCACCACGGGCGACGCGGCGCTGCTGCTTCGGGCGGAGGAGGTCTACGCGGAGGCCCTCACCCTGAGTCCGGAAAACGCTGCCGTGACGGGACTCCTCGGCGCGCTAAAGCTGCAGCGCGGCGCCCACGGCGAAGCCATCGCCCTGCTAGAGCGCGCCCGTCGACTCGACGGCACGAACACGCAGGTACTCTACAACCTGAGCGGGGCCTACGCCCTCGAC
This sequence comes from Bacteroidota bacterium, assembly GCA_039177895.1. Lineage (GTDB taxonomy): Bacteria > Bacteroidota > Rhodothermia > Rhodothermales > Rubricoccaceae > JBCBEX01. The sequence continues at coordinate 18,323 of JBCDFO010000026.1, read as the reverse complement.
GGCCAGATCGCTGAGGCACGCGCGACGGCGGAAGCCGTGCTGGCCGTCGACCAAAACCACGCAGCAGCCCGCGCGCTGCTGGCTAGCCTCCCGCAGTGAGGACCTGTACGCTCTGCTATGATTTGACACTCCTTCGCCAGGCTCCCGGATCGGAGTTTAGGTCCGTCGCAACCCGTTTTCGCGCGCCGGCTGTGTGTCGCGCATCACGGCATCGGTCATCCAGCAGCCGTCGTACGCGCCCTCCGTCTGCCTCGTGAGGCCGAATACGTAGCTCACCCGCCGTCCATCGGGCTGCACGAGGGTGACGCGCTGCACGGCCCGGTCGCCCTGCACCTGAATCGGGCCATACTCCGCGCGCTCGAAGCCGAGCATGGCTCCGTAGACCGGCCCCTTCACCATCTCCGCGAACCGCCGGAGCGGGCCGGTTGCCTGTTTGTTGGCGGGCGAGGCGAAGCGGAAGGCCGCCTCGATGCCCGCATCGGGGTAGGGCGTGTCGTTCTGCTGCAGCGCCTCGACCTGAAGGCGAATCACCTCCTCGGGCGTGAGATCCGGGCTAGGCTGGGGCTCTTCGTCAGAGGAGTCGGGCGCAGCGGCGAGCAGGAAGACGGCGAGGAGCGCGGCAACAAGCATGGCAATGTGTGTCAGTGGGATTCGCTTCGACGGGCAGGGTACAGACGGTGATCCCGCGCATCGAACTCCGACGTTTTGTTGTGGCGACGCTGTACCCACCAATACAAAAGCCTCGGCAACACAAGTGGTTGCCGAGGCTAGGTGTGGGCCCTGTTGGATTTGAACCAACGACCTCTCGCGTGTGAGGCGAGCGCTCTGAACCCCTGAGCTAAGGGCCCGATAAGACGCGCTAGCGCGCTTTCAAACGGACGCATAATGTACGCCACTCGCCGCTGCTACCCACACCGGTCCGCTGATTTCGCCATTCGTTGACGCAGGCTCAGTTCAGGACAGGCTCGTACACGGTGCTAAGCAGGCTTTGCAGCTTGGTGCGCCCGCGGTTGATGCGGCTCTTGACCGTGCCCATCGGGAGGCCCGTGATCGTCGCGATCTCCTCGTAGGCGAGCTGCTGGACGTCGCGCAGGACGACGACCTCGCGGAACTCCTCGGGGATCTCCATGAGCGCCTGCTGCACGTAGCTGTCCTGCAGCGCGCTCTCGGCCGTGTCGGCGGGCGAGAACTGCTGCTCGTCGGGGATCTCGATCTCGTACTCCTCGTCGTCGCGGTTGACGGCGCTGAGGGAGTACACCTGGCGGCGCTTGCGCTTGCGGTACTCCGAGCGCGCCAGGTTGCCCGCGATCGTGTAGAGCCACGTCGAGAACTTGGCGATGCGGCGGTAGGAGTGCCGGTTGCGGTAGACGCGCAGGAACGTCTCCTGGAGCAGGTCCTCGCACTCGCGCGTGTCGCCGACGAAGCGGTAGACGTAGTGCGAGAGCGGCTCGCGGTAACGGCCCACGAGAAGGTCGAACGCCTCGACGGTGCCTTGCTGGAAGTGGGACATCAGATCCTCATCGTTCATATTGGTGAGGATGTGCATGCGGCGCTCGGTCGCGGTACGGCGGCGGGTCGCGGTGCGCTTCTGGGTAGCCATGGGTAGAAGAGGTGCGTGTGAGAAGGGCTGGGAGATGGGAAGGGCCAGGACTGTGTGACGGAGAGCGCCGTCACGGATGGCATGGAACCATGAACAGGATCACAGGGACATAGTCAGAATGGAAGAGGTCGAGGCCGACTAGGCAGCGCGACGGTTCGCTGGGGGCGCCGCCAGCACGCGGCGCAAGAGCAGCAGCAGCACGAGCCGCTCGTCGCGCGTGGAGCCACCCTTAAGTTCGAAGTCGGCCGCGAGCAGCGCCTCGAAGGCACGCGGCACGGCGGCCAAGCCTAGGGTGCGCAGTGCGAAGGTGTATTCCTTGACGAAGAACGGATTCACCCCGATGTGCCGGGCGAGGTCGCGGTCGGCGAGCCGCTTCGCCTGGCCGTCGGCGGCCTTGGCCAGAAGACCGAAGTAACGCGTCAGCATCGCCACGATCATGAGCGCCTCGCTGCGACGGTTGGCGGCCTGGCGCAGCATCTGGTCGGCGATGGTCTGGGCGCGCACCGCGTTGCCTTGGCCGATGGCTTTCTGGAGCTCGAAGACGTTGAACTCGCGTGTGTGGCCGCCCGCTGCCACCACGTCGTCCGGCGTGACGCGGGTGCGGTCGCCTAGGTAGACGGCGAGCTTCTCGACTTCCTGCGCCGCGGTGCGCAGGTCGGTCCCGACGCCCTCGGCGATCATCTGCGGAACGCCCGAGGCAGCCTGGAGGCCGCGCTGCCGGAGGCGCTGCCCGATCCAGCCTGGCATTTGGCGGTCGTAGAGCGGCTTGAACTCCGCCGCGACGGCATGCTTTTTCAGTGCCCGGTACGGATGCGTCGACAGGTTCGGCTTCGAGCGGCAGGCAAGCAGCACCACCGCCGACGGGTTCGGCTGCGCGGCATAGTGCTGGAAGGCGCGGTTACCCTGCAGCTTCTCGAAGTCGCGCACGACCACGACGCGGCGCTGGGCCATCACGGGGAAGCTCGCGCAGAGCGCCAGCGCTCGTTGCACATCCGATTCCGCGCCGTAGACGAGGTCGAGGTTGAAGTCGCGCTCGTGCGGCTGCAGCGCGTGCTCGATCAGGAGCGCCTGCAACTCGTCGATCAGAAACCCCTCCGCGCCGTAGAAGAAATACAGCGGCTGGAAATTGCCATGGCGGAAGGCCGTGGCGAGGTCGTCGTATGTGGGGCTGGACGTGGCAGCCATGGGACGTGCGGATCGAGCGGGGCGCTGAGAGAGGAGCAGGGCGCGCCCGGAAGAGCGGAAACGACGGACAAGGCTCTCTCCGGCATGGGCCTGCGGGGCCCGAAGCCTTCGCCTGCGAGCCCGGTTGAGCGGGAACATAGCACGAGAGGCACCAGTCGTGTCGTCCTCGCAGGATAGGGCGCAGGGTATGTGCATGCCACTCGGACCGCTCCCAAACCGGGCGTAGGACCAGCACCGACAGACCACCGGTTTTAGCCTGAATCGACCAAATCGGTCACCCTGCTCTGGAGGAAACCGCGTGCGGTAGATCGAAGCGGAACGGACGATGAAGGTCGCCGAGCGCGGACGTTACGAGGAAACCGTGTAGCGTTCACGCCTTGCGAAACACACGGCGGGGTGCTTCATTCTTTCAGTCTCGACTGAAACCTCCTCTCAGCCTCTGCCCCGGACGATGGACACGACGCTTACCCCGACCGCGCTCGCCCACCCCGACCACTTCGCCCGCCGCCACAACGCCTCCGATGACGCTGCCGTCCAGGCCATGCTCGACGCGCTCGGCGTGGACAGCCTCGATGCGCTCGTGGACACCGCCGTGCCGGACGCCATCCGCCTCGGCCGCGCGATGGACCTGCCTCCTGCCCTCTCGGAGCACGCGCTCCTCGCCGAGGCGCAGCGGCTCGCGGGCCAGAACGAGGTCTTCCGGTCGTACCTCGGCATGGGCTACCACGGCACGCTGACGCCGCCGGTCATCCTCCGCAACGTGTTCGAGAATCCGGGGTGGTACACGCAGTACACGCCCTACCAGGCCGAGATCGCGCAGGGGCGGCTGGAGGCGCTGCTCAACTACCAGACGATGGTGAGCGACCTCACGGGGCTGGAGATCGCCAACGCGTCGCTGCTGGACGAGGGCACCGCCGCCGCCGAGGCGATGTCGATGTTCTTCGGCCAGCTGCGCGGCAAGCGCTCGACGTTCCTCGTCCATGACCGCTGCCACCCGCAGACCATCGCTGTCGTGCAGATGCGCGCGGAGCCGCTCGGCATCCACGTGGTCGTCGCCGATCCTGCGCAGTTCGATATGACCGATGACGTGTTCGGTGTGCTGCTGCAGTATCCCGACACCGACGGGCAGATCCAAGACTTCGCGGCGCTCGCGGAGCAGGTGCACGCCCAGAAGGCATTCGTGGCGGTAGCGACGGACCTCCTCGCGCTCACGCTCATCGAGGCGCCGGGCGTGTGGGGCGCGGACGTGGCCGTGGGCAACAGCCAGCGCTTCGGCGTGCCGATGGGCTACGGCGGCCCACACGCGGCGTTCTTCGCCTGCACCGACAAGTTCAAGCGCAAGATTCCCGGCCGCCTCATCGGCGTGAGCCGCGACGCCAACGGCGACATGGCGCTGCGGATGACGCTCCAGACGCGCGAGCAGCACATCCGCCGCGAGAAGGCGACCTCCAACATCTGCACGGCGCAGGTGCTGCTGGCGAATATCGCCGGGATGTACGCGGTCTACCACGGCCCCGACGGCCTCCGCGGCATCGCCGAGCACGTCCACCGCGCCACGAAGACGCTCGCCGCCGCACTCGACCGGCTGGGGCACGAGGTGCTCACGACCGACTACTTCGACACGCTACGCGTCCGCACCGGCGACCAGACCGCTGCCCTCCTCGACCGTGCTGCGACGCAGTTCCGCATTAACCTCCGCGACTTCGGCGACGGCAGCGTCGGCGTCGCCCTCGACGAGACGGTGACCGCAGACGACCTCGCCGATCTGCTCGCAGTCTTCGGCGATAAGGAGAGCGACGTTCGCGCTCTTGCGGCTGAGACGAGCGGCACTTACACCGGCGCGCTGCCGCGGACGACGGACTACCTCACGCACCCGACGTTCTCGGCCTACCACGCCGAGCACGAGATGCTGCGCTACCTGAAGCGGCTGGAGAACAAAGACCTCTCGCTCGCGCACAGCATGATCCCGCTCGGCTCGTGCACGATGAAGCTCAACGCGACCGCCGAGATGATGCCGGTCACGATGCGCGGCTTCTCCAACCTCCACCCCTTCGCCCCAGTGGAGCAGGCGCAGGGCTACCACGCGATGATCGACGAGTTGCACGACGCGCTCTGCGAAATCACGGGCTTCGACGCCGTCAGCCTGCAGCCCAACTCGGGCGCGATGGGCGAGTACACCGGCCTCCTCACGATCCGCGCCTTCCACCTGGCGAATGGCGACGCGCACCGCACGGTCTGCCTCATCCCGTCGAGCGCGCACGGGACCAACCCCGCCTCGGCAGTGATGTGCGGTATGGACGTGGTCGTGGTGCAGTCGGACGACGACGGCAACGTAGACCTCGACGACCTCCGCGCGAAGGCGGACGCCCACGCCGACAACCTCGCGGCACTGATGGTGACGTATCCGTCCACGCACGGCGTCTTCGAGCCAACGATCAAGGCGATGAGCGCCATCGTCCACGAGCGCGGCGGGCGCGTCTACATGGACGGCGCGAACATGAACGCGCAGGTCGGCCTCTGCCGCCCCGGTGACTTCGGGATGGACGTGTGCCACCTGAACCTCCACAAGACGTTCGCCATTCCGCACGGCGGCGGCGGTCCCGGCATGGGCCCCATCGGCGTGACGGCGGAGCTGGCCCCGTTCCTCCCCGGCCACCCGGTCATCGCCACGGGCGGCGACCAGGCCATCGGCCCTGTCGCGGCGGCCCCCTACGGCAGCGCCTCGATCCTGCTCATCTCGTGGGCCTACATCCGCATGATGGGCGCCGAGGGGCTGACCGAGGCCACGCGCCGCGCGATCCTCAACGCCAACTACATGGCCAAGCGCCTCGAAGGGCACTACGACGTGCTCTACCGCGGCCCCGGCGGCACCGTCGCGCACGAGTTCATCCTCGACACGCGCCCCTTCGGCGAGGCGGGCATCAGCCCCGAGGACATCGCCAAGCGGCTGATGGACTACGGCTACCACGCCCCGACGATGTCCTGGCCCGTGACCGGCACGCTGATGGTCGAGCCGACCGAGTCCGAGACAAAGGCTGAACTCGACCGCTTCTGCGACGCGATGATCGCCATCCGCTCAGAGATCCAGGAGATCGAGCTCGGCGTGGTCGACGCGGAGCAGAGCGCGCTCAAGCACGCCCCGCACACGGCCGCCGTGGTGACGGCGACGGCATGGGACCGGCCCTACACCCGCGAGCAGGCCGCCTACCCGGCTCCGTGGACCCGCACGGCGAAGTTCTGGCCGACCGTTGGCCGCGTGGACAACGCCTTCGGCGACCGCAACGTGGTCTGCACCTGCCCGCCGATGGAAGCCTACGAGGCGTAGCGAGAGGCATAGCAACGTGTGAACGTATGCAGGTGTGGACGTACGAACGTGTGCGTCCGCACCTGCGCGCTCATGCAGCTTCGGATACGGGCAACAGCGTTGCGCGCACGTGGGCTATGCCGTGGGCGCGGTCCGGCTTTGCGCCGACAGCCTGCCGCGAGGCGCAGTCAGAGTTCCCACGAGGCATCGTCCTCCTGCTGGCGGTCGAGCGCGCGCTGCATGAGCCGGTCGTGGAGGGCGCGCACCGGCTCGCCCTCGGCGGGATGCCGCTGGACGTAATAGCCGTCGGGCCGGAGGTCCCACGCGAGGCGGTTGTCTTCCAGGCAGCACTTGAGAATGCTCACGAGCCGCCCCTGGAGGCGTGGGTCGAGCACGGGGGCGATCGCCTCCACGCGGTCGTCGAGGTTGCGGCGCTGCCAGTCGGCAGAGCCGGTAAAGAGCTCCGGCTGGCCGTCGTTGTGGAAGTAGTAGATGCGGCTGTGCTCCAGGAAGCGCCCGAGGATCGAGCAGAGCCGGATGTTGTCCGAGACGCTGGGCACGCCGGGGCGCAGGCGGCAGTGGCCGCGCACGATCAAGTCGACCTCGACGCCCGCCTGGCTGGCGGCATAGAGCTTCTGGATCATGCCCACGTCGTCGAGGGCGTTCATCTTCGCCACGATGCGGCCGCGCTTGCCCGCCCTCACCTGCTCGATTTCGCGGTCAATGAGCGCGTAGAACGTCGGCCGCATCGCACGGGGCGCGATGAGGAGGCGCTCGTACTCCTGCTCGTAGGCATAGCCGGTGAGGACGTGGAAGAGGCTCACGAGGTCGCGCCCGATGACGGGGTCGCAGGTGAGCAGGCCCAGGTCGGTGTAGAGCCGCGCCGTCTTCGGGTTGTAGTTGCCCGTGCCGATGTGGCAGTAGGTGCGCAGGCCGTCCTCCTCCTCGCGGATGACGAGGGTCGTCTTGGTGTGCGTCTTCAGCCCGACGAGGCCGTAGGTGACATGCACGCCCGCCTTTTCGAGCTGCTGCGCCCACTCGATGTTGTTCTCCTCGTCGAAGCGCGCTTTGAGCTCCACGAGGGCCGCGACGAGCTTGCCGTTCTCGGCGGCCCGCTTGAGCGCGTCGATGATGGGCGAGCCCTTGCTGGTGCGGTAGAGCGTGAGCTTGATGGCGAGCACCTTCGGGTCGTCGGCGGCCTCCTCGATGAAGCGCTGGACGCTGGCCGCGAACGACTCGAAGGGGTGGTGCACGAGGAGGTCGCCCGCGCGGATCGCGGAAAAGATGTCGGCCTCCTCCTCGCTCGCGCCGGTGTGGCGGAGGCGCACGGGGACGGTCGGCTCCCAGTCCGGGAAGCGGTGCGCGGGCAGGTCGAAGTCGGCGATGCCGTGGAGGTCGGTGAGGTTGAGCAGCGTGCCCGTCTCGAAGACGTCGGGCGCGTCGAGCTCGAGCTCACGCATGAGCAGGTGGCGCACGCGCTGCGGCATGGCGGCCTCCACTTCGAGGCGGACGACGTCGGCGAAGCGGCGCTCGCGGACTTCTTCCGAGATCATCGCGAGGAGGTCGTCGGCCTCTTCCTCGTTGCGGCGGAGGTCGGCGTTGCGCGTGACGCGGAAGGCGTGCACGGCCACGACCTCCATGCCCCGGAAGAGCACGTGCGCGTTGTGTCGGATGAGGTCTTCGAGCGGGACGACCTCGTGCGGGCGCCCGGGCAGCGCCACCCAGCGCCCGCGCCTTGGTGGCACCTTGAGCCGCGCGAAGTGCTCCGTGCCCCGCACAGGATGCCGCACCAGGATGGCGAGCGAGAGCGACAGGTTCGAGATGAACGGAAACGGGTGCCCCGGGTCGACGGCGAGCGGCGTGAGGATCGGGAAGACCTGATCGAGGAAGTACCGGTCGAGCGCGGCCCGGTCGTCCTCGGCGAGCTCTTCGTAGCGGTAGATCGTCACGCCCGCGTGCTCGGCGAGGGCGGGCCGGATGACCTCCTCCCACGTCTTGGCGATGGCAACGACCATCGGCAGCACCGCCGTCCGCGAGAGCGCGAGCTGCTCCCCCGGCGAGCGCCCGTCCGGGGAGGGCAGACGCACGCCCGCCCCCAGTTGGCGCTTCAGCCCCCCGACGCGCTTGCGGAAAAACTCGTCGAGGTTCGACTCGGTGATGGCGATGAACCGCGCGCGCTCCAGCAGCGGCAGCCGCTCGTCCTGGGCCTGCGCGAGCACGCGCCAGTTGAAGTCGAGCCACGACAGCTCGCGGTTGAAGAGCAAACGCGGGTCGTCCAGGGCCGGGGCACCGGGCACGTCTTGCGGCACGACGGCGCGCGGGACCGTCGGTGCACGCTCGAGGGGCGGGGGCTCGGTCTCTAGCCGCAGCGGCTCTGCGATGTCTCCGTTCGCCTGCACCCAGCGCACGTCAGCGTCTCGCTCCCCCGTCGTTCCCTCTTCCTCGGGGGCCACGGGCGTCTCAGGGACCTGGTCGGGAGCGGGCGTCTCAGACATGGGGCGGAGGAGGATCGAAGCGCAAACGGGGCACGAGTACACGCGAGGTCTTCAATCTAGTTCGATTCCGGCCAGCGTGCCGCCCCCTCGCCGTTCGCCTCTCAGGCGGCCTGGGCGTCGTTCTGCGCGTCGCTCCGTGTGTCGTTGCCGGTACCCCAGTCCAGGAACGCACCGGTCTGCACGTCGCGTTTCATGTGCTGGTAGCGGAGCATGAGCTCCTGGAGCGGGCGCAGGTCCTCGCCGGCCTGGTCGGCGGCGTAGATCCGGCGCTGCACGTCGGCGATAGCCTGGTCGAGGCGGAGGAGCTTGAGCACCTGCATGGCGCTCGTGGCGGCGGCGAACGGGTCGCGGTGCGGGTCCCGCACCTCGATGCCCACGCGCGACCAGTTGTCGGAGACGGCGTGCCGCTCCACGAGCGCCTCCGCGACGGCCTGCTGCACCGCGGGGCCATAGGTGCCGTCCTTGAACGGCGTCGCCTCGATGCGGTCCTGCTGCGCCTGTTCGATGAGCTTCTCGACGGCCGTCTTCGTGCCGCCCTCGCTGAACTCGGTCAGCGCCATTCGCGTCAGGACATGCTCCACCATGGGCATGCCGTGCTCCAGCATGAGCTTGACGAGGAGCAGCTCGGCTGGCGACGCCGTCGGACGCGGCGGCGGCCGGCGCAGCGTGGCATCGGGCGTGCGGTGCGCCCAGGGCTCCTGCGGGGATCCGGCCGCGCCGTCGTGACGCGGACGCGCCTCCTCGCGGCGGGCCTCGTCCCGTCGGGACGCGCGGGTGCGCTCGCGGCCGGCCTCGGCGAGCGCCGCGCGGAAGAGCGGGCGCAGCGTGGCATCGGGGACGCGCAGCAGCTGCGCTGCGCGCTGGACGTAGCCCTCCTGGACGATCGGATCAGGGATCTTCGCCACCGAGGCCATGAGGCTGTGCACGACGCGGCTCTGCCCCTCGGGCGTGTCGAGTTCGCCGCGCCGCTTCGCCACCGCCACGCGGAACGCAACGAAGTCCATGCGGTCGTCGCGCAGGACGGTACGGAAGGCGTCGGTGCCGAACTGCTGCACGAAGGCGTCGGGGTCGGCCCCGTCGGGCAAGGCGACGGCGTAGACGCCCAGCCCCTCGCCCAGCACGAGGTCGATGGCGCGGAGCGCGGCGTCGAGGCCGGCCGAGTCGGCGTCGTAGAGCAGCACGAGCGCCTGGGCGTAGCGGCCGGCGAGGCGGATCTGCTCGGCGGTGAGCGCCGTCCCGCTGCTGGCCACCACGTGCGCGACGCCCGCCTGGTGCAGCGAGATCACGTCGGTGTAGCCCTCCACGAGGAGCGCCTCGCCCTCGGCGCGGATGGCCTGCTTGGCCTGCCGCAGCCCGTAGAGCACGCTCGACTTGTGGTAGACCGGCGTCTCCGATGAGTTGAGGTACTTCGGCGGGTCGCCGTCCTTGAACGGCGGCGTGACGCCCGGAATGACGCGCCCACCAAAGCCGAGCACCTTGCCAACGTGGCTGATGATCGGAAACATGGCGCGGCCGCGGAAGCGGTCGTAGACGCCGCGGCTGCCCGCGCGCGCGAGATCGGCCTTGACGAGCAGCGCGGGGTCGTAGTGCGCGGCCTGGGCCGCCGTCACGAGCGCGTCCCAGCTGGTCGGCGCGAAGCCGAGGCCGAAGCCCGTGATGGTCTTCTTGCTGAAGCCGCGCTGGATGAAGTAGTCCAGGCCAGGCTTGCCGACGTCGGTGCGGAGCTGGTCGTAGTAGAACTTTGCGGCGAACCGGAGGACGCCGTGCAGCGCCTCGCGCTCGCTGGCCGCCTCGCTCTGGCCCTCGCTCTCCGGGATCTCGATGCCCGCCCGCTCCGCGAGCAGCCGCACCGTTTCCAGAAACTCCATGCCTTCCACTTCCTGCACGAACTTGAACAGGTCGCCACCCCGTCGGCAGCCGAAGCAGTAGTAGAGGTTCTCGTTCGGGTCCACCGAGAACGACGGCGACTTCTCGTTGTGGAACGGGCACAGCCCGAAGAAGCGCCCCCCACGCCGCTTCAGCCGCACGTAGTCGCCCACCACGTCGACCAGGTCGACGGAGCGGCGGACTTCTTCGATAACGGTATCGGGGATGGGCATGGGGCGACGACCAACGAGCGTCGTGCAAGATCCGCACAGCCGACCGATCGTGCTTCTGCGCCCCCGATGCCGCCGGGCCGTGTCCCCCTTCGCCCTTGCGGCACCGATACCGCGACGGCGTGACGGCACGGCCTGCTGGCACGGCCTGCCGAGCGCCCAGGCCAAGTGCCCAGGCCAAGCGCCCAGGTGCCCCCTACGCAAACAGGCCCGCCGCCGAAGCGGGGGCCTGTTGCTCATCGTGCGCGATGCGGTGCGCAGATGTTCAGCTCATCGGTCCTCTAGCCTTCGCATGGGGCCAAACCCTGGGAAGGAGGCCGTGCCGCTGCCGTTCGGTCCGTTCACAGTCACCTTGGATTCGATGTGGATCGGCAGGGTCTCCGACGACAGGTCGTCGATGAACACCGAGAAGCTGAAGTCGGTGACCCCGTTGATCGGCCCATACTCGATGACGTGGCGCGCGATCTCGGCGCTCACATTGCCCGCCTGTTCGATGTTTTCGCCTTCGGAGCTCACGCTGATCGTCGTGCCGGCCGAGAGCGGGTTGGTGTTGCGGTCGGCCACGCGGTAGTCGAAGCGGACCGAGTTGACGAAGACCGTGTCGGCCACGCCGTCAGGCACGTTGTCGAAGGCATTGGTCGCCCCGGTGGCATCGCCGGACACGACAAACTCTTGCTCCTGGCGGTTGAGGAGGCTCACGATAGGGTAGCCAGTGAACAGCACCCGCGTGGTCGTCTCGATGACCTCCTGGTTTTCGTTGCTTGTGCGGGCGCGGATCGTGCCGGGGCCGCCGCGGTCGAGGCGCGGGTCGGCCGAGATGAGATCGACCTGCGCGACGCCCTGCACGGTGGGCGCCGAGCCCACGACGAGCCCCTGGTCGGTCGTGAAGTAGACCTGCGTACCGTCTTCGACGGGGTTGCCATACTTATCGCCGACGAACGCCGTGACGGCGTTGGTCAGCCCCGACTGGGGCAGCGCTGGCCCGAAGTTCGGGGTCGCGTTGACGACGGAGAAGTGGTTGGCGTCGGGCAGGCCGCCGTGGACCACGAGCGTCACGGGGGCCGTGCGTACCGGATTGCCCGCAGGGTTGACCGCGCCTACCACCTCGGCTACGACCTGCGCCGTGCCCGCGACGGTGCCGCTCGTGAAGGTGAACTCCACCTTGCCGTCGCTGTCGGTAACGGCCTCCTCAGGGAAGATGAAGCTGCCGTCGGCCCCTTCGCCGTCCGGGGCCGCGTCAATACGGACGCGGACCGTCGAGGCATTGCTGCTCGTGACCGGGTTGCCGTTGGCATCGTAGACCACGAAGATCAGCTTGCCGATCTCGGAGCCGCCGACGCCGCTGACGCTCACCTGCTGGGCCGAACGCGTGTCGAACGTGATGCTAGCGGCGGCGGTACCGTCGTCGGTGCCGTCGTCCGAACCGTCATCGCCGCCGGTCGTCTCGCTGATGGTGATCTGGAGGTCCCGCATGGTGTAGGACTGCCCGCTGGAGACGAGCTTCGTCACGGGCGTGGAGACGGCAGAGCCGAAGGATGCCTCAATCGAGACGGTGACGGCCTCCTGCGGCTGGGTCTGCTGCTGCTGCTGCGTCTGCTGGACGGCGTCGCTGATCTCGAAGTCGAACTTGTAGGCCCCCACCGAATCGGTGCGGGTCTGGCGGACGAACTGGTTGGCGACAAGGTCCACGAGCGCGTTCTGCACCGGGTCGCCGTTCTGGTCGATCACGCGCCCATCGACGGTGACCGCGTCCAGTTCGGTGAGCGAGTCGCAGCCCCCCAGCAGGAGGACGACCCCGAGCAGCGCCGTGCTCAGGAGCGAGGAGGGGCGAAGGAGGAAACGAAGCATGGTCGGGATAAAGGAGATCGACAGGTCGGCGAGGGGGCGTGGGTAGTTGCGTCGTTTCGAACCGCACGATTCTACCCGCCGCCCCGAGTAGAGCGGCCCATCTCCTCTGAGGCGAATGCTGTGCCGATGTCACCGGGGCGGCCGGATTTCCACGACAACGGCCCTTCCGGCGCGTTTAGGCCCACCCGAATGCCGCGAGGCGTGCCGTCGCCTCGTCTGCTGTTCCCTGCCCCCGTGCGCTGGTGCTTCCGAAATCGCCCCCGGGCGTACGTCCCGTAACCCTACCGGGGGGCGCTACCCTACCGGGGGCGCTACCCCGCCACGGCCGCCCGTATGCGTTTGATCTGACGCAGGTGGACGAGGTCGTGCGCCGCGAGCAGCCGCACGATGCGCCCCATTGTCTCGGGCCCGCGCTCGGCGTGGTGGCCGGTCCGCGCCCACGCTTCGGGCTGCTGCCGGGCGAGCCAGCGCAGGTTGAGCGCCCGCAGCGCGGCGAAGTCGTCGAGCGCCTCGGCGAGGGTAACGCCGTCGGTGCCGAAGGCGGCGGCCCAGGCATCCTGGTCGTAGCCCGCCAACGCTGGGCCGGCCTCGGCGACGATGACGCGCATGCGGTAGCCGTAGACGAGTTCAGAGTCCACGAGGTGCTGCACGGCCTGCACCACCGACCACGCGCCAGGCCGCTCGGGCTGACGTGCCTGGGTCTCGCTCAGCCCGGCTACGGCGTCTCTGAGCGCGCCCGGTGTGGCCCGCTGCACGGTCACCGGGTCGCGGTCGCCGAGCAACGCGAGCACCGCGCGGACGTAGGCGGCCGGGTCGTCGGCGTAGGATGTGGAGACGAAGGGCATCGGGGCGATGGGCGATGGGCGATGGAAAGCTGCCGCGCGCTGTGCTGCTTATCAAGGGGGGTGGCACCTATCAAAGGGACCCCAAACGTACGCTCACTACGCCGGGCCGTTTCGGCGGCGTGCTCGCCTGCTGCAACGCCGCCGCGCGACGCCACACGACGGCACGCCCATGCGATTTGGTAAGGCTTCGGGCTATGCCGCGCTCCTACCTTCAGCTACCAACGCCGACCCTCGACCCCGACTCTCGACCTGCGCCCCCCAACGCCATGCCCCGCTCAGAGACGTTCACGTTCCCCAACGCCGACGGCCACGCGCTCTCCGCGCGCCTCGTGCTCCCGGATGCCGCGCCGACGGCCTACGCGCTCTTCGCGCACTGCTTCACCTGCTCGAAGGACCTCCGCGCCGTCCGCCGCATCGGCAGCGCGCTCACGGACGAGGGCATCGCGGTGCTGTCGTTTGACTTCACCGGGCTCGGGATGAGCGAGGGCGAGTTCGCCGACACCACGTTCTCGCACAACGTCGCGGACCTTGTGGCGGCGGCAGCCCACCTCGCGGAGCAGCACGACGGGCCGAAGCTGCTCATCGGCCACTCGCTTGGCGGCGCGGCCGTGCTCGCAGCGGCACCGGTGATCCCCAGCGTCGACGCGGTTGTGACCATCGGCGCGCCGTGCGAGCCGGAGCACGTGCTACACCTCATCATGGACGAGGCCGACACCATCGAGGCCGAGGGCGAGGCAACCGTCGCCATCGGGGGCCGCCCGTTCCGCATCAAACGCGACTTCCTGGACGACCTTCGCACGCCGCGCATGATGCACGACGCCATCCACAACCTCCGCAAGGCGCTCCTCGTCCTCCACGCCCCCAACGACCGGACCGTCGGCATCGAGAACGCGCGCGCCATCTTCGAGGCCGCCCGGCACCCGAAGAGCTTCGTCTCGCTGGACGACGCCGACCACCTGCTCTCGAACCCGCGCGACGCCGAGTACGCCGCCCGCGTCGTCGCCGGCTGGGCCGCCCGCTACGTCCCGACCCGCCACTCGCACGACGAGCACGACGCCGTGCTGCGCAAAGTCGGCCCGTATGCCGCCTCCGGTTCCGTCTCCGAGATCGGCACCACGCCCTACCGCGTCGAGGTGACCACGCGTGGCTTCGCGCTCCTCGCTGACGAGCCCGCGAAGGTGGGCGGCGGCGAGCACGGCCCCACCCCGTTCGACTTCCTCACGAGCGCGCTCGGCACGTGCACGGCGATGACGCTGCGGATGTATGCCGACCACAAGGGCTGGCCGCTGGAGCGCGTCCGCGCCCACGTGTCGCACGAGAACACGGGGACGCGCCAGGCCCCCGAGAATCTCATGCACCTCACCATCGAGATCGAGGGCGCCCTGGACGACGAGCAGCGCATGCGCCTCATGGAAATCGCCGACCGCTGTCCCGTCCACCGTGCACTCGAAGCCCCGTTCACGTTCGAGAAGACGCTCGCCGAGTAGGAGGAGAGGCGGGGAATCGGAGAGCTAACGAACCGGAGGAACGAGGATCGGTCTTGACGCTGCGGCCTAGTCATACGGATTCGGCGTCACGATGTAAGTATGCCTCAATGTTGCGTATTGCGTGTTGCGTATCGGATCGAGGTCAACACGCAATACGCAACACGCAACACCTCCTCGACTATCCTGACATCGGCGAATTGAAAGCGTATCACTGCACCTTCTCGACCCTCGACCAAAAAAGCGGGCACCCGGCGTGATGCCCGGTGCCCGCTGTGGGAGTCGGTCGGAGCGCGAGGTTATTCGGCCTCGTAGGTGTTGCGCTCCTGCTCCGAGCCGTCGGCCTTCAGGATGACGAGCATGCTCGGCGCGTGCGTCCGCGCGGTCTCGCGCGCCGCCTTCACCGCCTCGGCCTTGGTGCCGTGGACGCTCGTGGCGCGCTCGTTGCCTTCCTTCATGACCGCCCAGCCGTCGGCGTGCTTCTCGACGGCGTAGACGCTCGCGACAGGCGCAGCCGCCTTCTCCGCTTCTGCCTTCTTCGGAGCCGCCTTCTTCGGGGCCGCGTCCTTGGCCGCCGCCTTCTTGGACGAGGCCTTCTTCTTCGACGCCGCCTTCTTGACGGTCTCGGCGGAGCCCTTCACGGCGTCGGAGACGGCCTCGGCGGCCTTCTTCGCTTTCGTGGACACCTTCGTGCGATCGTCCTTCGCGATGCGCTCCAGCTTCTCGGTGAGCATCTCGATCTGCGAGGTCAGCGCGGCGAGGTCCTGCTTGCTCGGGACGCCCATGCGCTCCAGCACCGGCTCCACGGCGCTCTCGATGCGGCCTTCGAGGTCGTCGATGAGCTTGGCCGTCGCGGCGGTCACCTCCTTGACGGTTTCCTTGGCGGCGTCGGTGGCCTCGTCAGCCTGCTTCTTCGCGGTGTCAGCGGCGGCCTTGAGTTGCTTCTGGCCGGTGCGCTCCCACTCTTCGCCGCGCTGCACGAGCGAGTTGAAGAGCTTGGCCCCCTCCTCTTCGACAGCGGAGAGGGCACCGAGGCCCGCCATCCAGATGTCGCGCGCTTGGTCGGCGAGGTTGTTCGGGATCGTGAAGAGCGAGGTCGACGACTTCGGCGTCGCCTTCGGGGCGTCGCTCGACTTCTTCGATTTCTTCTTCGAGATGACGACTTTCTTTTTCTTCTTGGCCATGGTCGGGAGGAGTCAGGTTTGAGGGGGAATGCGGCCCTATGTGTGAGCCGGCTTACACGGATCCTATGGAGTAAGCGTCGAAAAGTTCAGAGGTGAACAGCGTTAATGACGCAATGCGGCAATCTCCTTCGTTCTTTCGCGACGCGTGCACAGCGCCTTCGTCAGCGAGACCGGTGAGGTTGCACCCACGTGGACGCGACGCCATGCAGAACGTACCCCGTGCCGTCACTCAGGTCGCCTGACGAGATGGACGAACACGCACCACCTGCGGTGAGGCCGAACTCGCCAGACGGGCTACGATGCTGCGCTAGTAGGTCTTGTTGACCTTTGCCGCCACGTCGCCCATGCCGTTGAGCACGCCGATGTTGGCCATGATCTTGAGCTTCGGCCCCTCGACTTCGTAGTCGGGTGACGTGATCGCTTGGAGCGCGGTCATCTCGCCCTTGTCGAGCTTGACCCACACGGGGTACGGGGCCGTGGCGCGGGCCATGGTAGTCTTCTTGTCGAACGGCTCGTCGCGTAGGTCAGCCGACGGCGCGTCTTCCTCCCACACCTCAACGCTGACGATCTCGCCCTCGTCGAACTCGTAGGTGGCTTCGATGTCTTTGCCGTCGGGCGTGTCGAGGCAGCGGAAGATGATCGTGTCGGAGAACTTGCGCGCGGTCTTCTGGAAGTCGTCGTCGTCGTTGACCGCTTCGACGAAGGCTTCGATGAAGTCGGGGGTCCAGTAGCGGGGGGCGTCGGCCATGGGGGGAGTCGGGTTGGGACCTGGTAGGCGGGAAACGTCGTAGGTTCACAGGATAGGGCGCGCCGCCGACTCGCGCAATCGCCAGCGTGCCCTGCTCCGCCCCGTCTTGCCCGCTCCGTCTTGCCCGCCAGCTTCGCCGCCGCGATGTCCACCAAGCCCGTCCGCACCGCCGCCGTCAACTCCGTGCTCGGCTTCCTCGGGGCCGCGATTCTGATCCCGCTCACGTTCAAGCTTGGCGGCTGGCTGCTCAAGGGCGTCGGCAAGGCCTTCATGGGGCTCTTCAAGTTCAGCACCGGCCGCAAGCTCGTCGGCGAACTCGTGCTCGCCGGGCTGACAGCCCTGCTGACGAACAAGGCCGTGCTCGACAAGCTCTTCGGGGAGCGGAAGCGCTAGGTCGTAGGTCGTAGGTCGTAGGTCGTAGGTCGTAGGTCGTAGAAGGTGTCGGCTTTCACGCCCATCCGCAAGTCGATTCGTGCTTCGCGACCTGCGACTTTGGACGTGCGACCTTCGACCCTCTGCCACTCTGGCATGCCGGGCGAGTTGGCCTAGTTCTTGACCCCCCGCATCGGGTACACCATGCATGCGGTCCACGGACGGGCCGCGCCACCTCAGCCCCCCCCTTCGTGCCTTTCGATCCTACGCACGCCTTCCCCTACCGCCTCGCCTCAGACGGCGAGCAGTCGATCCCGCTCCTCACGCCCGACGAGGAGAAGGAGATGGCCGAGTCGGCCCTGCCCGACGACCTCGCCATCCTCGCCCTGCGCAACACGGTCCTCTTCCCGGGCGTCGTCCTCCCGATCACCGTCGGGCGCGACGCGTCGCTCAAGCTCGTCAAGGACGCCTACGCAGGCGACAAGCTCATCGGCGTCGTGGCGCAGAAGAGCGCCGACGTGGAAGACCCCGGCACCGACGACCTCTACCCCGTTGGCACGGCGGCCAACATCCTGAAGCTGATCAAGATGCCGGACGGCTCCGTCTCCATCGTGATCCAGGGCAAGCGCCGCTTCGCCGTCGGCGACTACACGCAGGAAGAGCCCTACTTCCGCGCCTCCGTCGAGCCGATCCCGGAAGCCGAGGAAGCCGCCGATGACGCCGAGCTCGCCGCGCGCGTCCGCTCCATCAAGGAGCTAGCCGTCCAGATCGTGAACATGTCGCCGAACCTCCCGTCGGAGGCGGCCTACGCGATCCAAAACATCGAGTCGGCGAGCTTCCTCATTCACTTCATCGCGTCGAACCTCCAGATCGACGTCGAGAAGAAGCAGGAGCTCTTGGAGACGCGCCCGATCCTGGAACGCGCCGCGCTCGTGCTCGACCACCTCGAACAGGAGATCCGCGTGCTGGAAATCAGCGAGGAGATCCGCACGAAGGTGAAGTCCGACGTGGACCAGCAGCGGCGCGAGTTCCTCCTGCGCCAGCAGATGAAGGCGATCCAGGACGAGCTCGGCGAGACCGACCCCGGCGGCGCGGAGGCTGACGAGCTCCGCGAGAAGCTCGACGAGCGCCGCGAAGCGCTGCCCGACTACGTCATCGAGAC
>JBCDFO010000025.1:0-24318 GCA_039177895.1 Bacteroidota bacterium | reverse complement strand
GACGAGCTTGCGCAGCGCGGGCTGGGCGAGCACCGAGACATGCGTGTCTGTCTTCGCACGGATGGTCGCGGAGCGGACCGCCTCGCTGAGCAGCGCGATCTCGCCGAAGCACGTGCCGGAGCCGAGCGTGTGGACGATCCGGTCGGTCGGCTCCTCCACGACGACGACCTCGCCCGTGCGGATCACGTACAAGCCCAGGCCGGGGTCGCCCTTCTGGAAGACCGTCGCGCCGGCCATGTAGTAGCGCTCGTGCATGGCCCGGTGCAGCTGCCCGCGCTCGCGGTCCGAGAGCGCGGCGAAGAGGTCACTCCGGCGGAGGTAGGCGGTGTCTGCGTCGGAGACGCCAGCGAGGGCGGTCCAGAGGCTCATGACGAGAGAGAGGAGCGAGGGGTCAAGGTGCCGCGAGTGGCGCGGCAGGCTCGAGGGGCAAGGCCAGCACGAACGTGGCACCATGGTCGACGGTGGGCTCGTACGCCAACGTGCCGCCGTGGCTCCGCACGATGTCGTGGCTGATCGAGAGGCCGAGGCCGGTGCCCTGCCCAGTGGGTTTGGTAGTGAAGAACGGTTCGAAGAGCCGCGCCTGCGCCTCGGCCGGGACGCCGGGCCCGTTGTCGGCGACGGTGATCGTGACGCGGTCGCCGAGGCGGCGGGTGGTGAGGCGGACAGCGGGGTGGAAGTCGGCGGGGGCGCTGGGCGAGACGCTGTCGCCCGAGGACGGCTGCGCGTAAAAGTAGAGCGCCTCGAAGGCGTTGTTGAGTAGGTTGAGGAGCACGCGCCCGAGGTCCTGCGGCACAGCCTCGATAACACCTGCGTCTGGGTCGAAGTCCTGGTCGAGTCGCACCTGGAAGTCGGTGCGCCGCGCCCGCATACCGTGGTAGGCCAGGCCGAGGAACTCCTCGGCGAGTGCGTTCACCTCAACCGTCCGGCGCTCGCCCTCGCCGCCGCGTGCGTGCGCCAGCATGCCCCGGATGATGCCGTCGGCGCGCTGCCCGTGCTCTTCGATCTTGGCGACGTTCGTGCCGAGGTCGGCCAGCAGGTCGGCGATCTCGGCACGGTCCTCATCGGTAAGCGTCGCGGGGTCGCGCTGGAGAAGGTCGCGGAGGTCGTCCACGAAGTCCTGCGAGAGCGCGGCGAAGTTAGTGACGAAGTTGAGTGGGTTCTTGATCTCATGCGCGATGCCTGCGGTGAGCCGCCCCAGCGAGGCCAGCTTCTCCGACTGGACGAGCTGCGTCTGCATCGCCTGCTGGCGGTCGAGCGCTTCCTGCAGCGAGGCCGTCCGCTCGGCGACGCGCTGTTCGAGTGTTTCCGCATGCGCCTTGAGCTGCCGGTCGGCATCCGCCACCGCGTCTGCCATCCGGTTGAAGCCGGTAGCGAGTGCGCCGATCTCGTCCGACGAGCGGATCGCGACGCGCGCCTCCCGGTCGCCGCGCTCGAGGCGCTGCACGCCCGAGAGCAACTGCGCCAGCGGGTTGAGCAGGCTCGCCCGGAAGAAGAACGGCATCACGCCGAGCACGAACAGGGCCGCGAAGAACACGATGCGCGCCAGCGGAGCGACCTCCGCGTGGGCGTAGGGCCGATACCGTGCTGCGAAGTCGTCGATGAGTCCCTGGTCGGGCTCTACCAGCACAGCCTCGCCGCCGAGCCGTACCGGCGTCGCGGCCGTCGCCGTGCCTGGCCACAGACCGCGCTGCCCAAACGTCGGGGCTACGGGTAGGCCGTCATAGCGCAGGTCCACCGAGCCGTCGGCGCGCAGCGTGGCACGCAGCGTCACGACCTCTCCCCTCGAAAACTCATACGCGTTCTGCCAGGTGAACGTGGCGGCATCGGCATCCAGGGCGACGGTCGCGCGCGTGCCGGTCCCGTACGGCCCCGTCGGAGCGAGGAGAGCCGCAACGAGCGGACCCTCCGAGTCCCGGGACGGCAGGTCCCAGTTCACGGGGGCGTCGAAGCGCACGGCCCCGTACGAGCTTGGGTAGACGGTCGTGTAGGTGCGGCCGAAGAGCGGGAAGGCGAAGGGTAGCGCCACGCCCTCAGCGAAGTCGCGTCCCGTCAGCGCGCGCATCGCGGGGAAGGCCCTGGGCGTAGGCCCCGCCAATGTTGTGTCGGGTGAGGAGGTGCTGGCCGAACTGGTTGGCCTGGGCGACGTGACCGTGCTCGCCTTGTAGCCTCCGCCCTCCAGCGGCACGACGCGCACCGTCTGCGTCGCCGGGAGCGCGTTGCCCGCCTCGCGCGCGAGGTCCGTCGGGTTGAAGAGCCGGACGCCCGCGAGCCCGAGAAACGCGAGTACCGTCGCTAGCGCCAGCCCGACCAGCTTGCCCTGCACCATCGTCGGCTCGCGCGCGTGGTTGACGAACATGACCACGTAGCCGAGCGACACCGCGAGTCCGCACAGCAGCGCCACGTATTGGAACGTGCGCAGCCCGATCAGGTCCACCGTGACGAGAAAGTTGGCCAGGCCGATCGCGCCGAAGATGTCGGTGAGGAAGCCGAACGCGAGGTGCCCCTGCGCGTCGTGCGTCGGCGGCCAGAACCCGCGCCCCTCGGCCCGCTGAAAGCGGCGGTACTGCCGCCCGTGCACCGCGCCCGCCCACACGATCCCCGCGAGCAGCACCAGCCCGTAGACCACAAACAGCCGGTTCACGGCCTCAGAAGATGGCCCGGCGACGATCCAGAGGCTTTGGCCTGCCAGGACCGCCAGGATAAGGCCGGAGACGACGAGCGCCCGGCGCCGCTCTCGGGGAAACGGGTCTGCGAGGAAGGTGTAGGCGAACTGCACCAGCGCCGCAATCGTGACGGCGATGGCGAGGTAGAGGCCCAGCACAGCGTATAGGCCCGGCGCTGAGGGGATGGGCAGCGCCGAACTCAGCAGGAACGCCCCGGCGTAGAGCGTCTGCCCCACCATCGCGCAGGCGAGCCAGCGCGTCGAGGGGGTGCGGCTGCGCAGCGCGAGGAGGTAGGCCGCCGTCAGCCCGGCCAGGATCGTCTGGCAGAGCAGCGGAACCGAGGCGGGCGTGAGCGCCAGCATAGAGGCGGGAAGGCGAGAGTGAGGACGCCGAAGTCGCAAGGTAGCATGGGCAGCCGTTCGGGCTGATAGGAAGGCAGAAGTCCGAAGGAACGGCCCCAGGTCTTCGAGGTCGCGTCCACCTGAGAAGCGACCAGCAGGGCGACACGGCCACACGGCGGCACGGCCTCACTCTTCACTGCGACACCGAAACACCGCAGCACTTATGCACACCCGCCCTACAACGCAGGCGCGCCCGCACATCGTTTGTGCAGGCGCGCCTGGCAGGGAAGAAGAACAGGCCGGGCTATGCGTTTACGGTAGCCTGCGCCTCCTCACCGATCTGGAACGTCTCGTTCGTCTCGTCGAAGACGTTCGTGCCGTTGGCGTCCTCGTAGGGCGACTCGAGGTAGCCGATCAGGTTCTCAACGAACCGGTTGTTGGCCGAGCCCTCGCTGACCTGGATGCCGACGCCGAAGCCGATGAGCGCGTTGCCCGCGACGAGGTCGCGCTCCGGCCCGGCGGGGTCCTCGGTGTTGGGCGCGGGGTTGTAGCAGACGCCGAGCAGCCCGTTCTCGCCCGCCTCGGCGCGGTTGCCGAGGATGCGGTTGCGGAAGCTGCCGCCGCCGCGCACGAAGATGCCGAGGTTGGTGTCGGTCGCCACGTTGCCGAGGACGCGGTTGCGGGCGCTGTTGACGAGCAGGAAGCCGATCTGCGGCGCGATGCCGTTCGGCGGGTCAGCGAACTCGTCGCCGCCCTCCACCGTCACGCCCACGACGGCCGTGCGGGAGCTGCCGAGCCACTGCACGCCGATCCCGAACGTGGCGACGGTGCCGTTGCTGACGAGCACGCGCGAGACGCCGTCGAGCACGATGCCGCGTCCCATCTTGTTGCCGGGGCCCGTGATCGTGTGGCCGCCCAGGTCGAGGAAGACGTTGTTTGCCTGGATCACGATGCCGTCGCCCTCGGAGGCGAAGCCTTCGGCGAGCGTGTAGAAGCCCTCCTCGGTGATCGTCGTCGGCCCAGAGATCATCTGTACGCCGAGTGACGCATCCGCGGCGGCGGCCTCAGCGGAGCGCATCGACTCCACCGACACAGCGTCGATCTCGGCGGCGATGGCGGATTCGAGGGAGGCAGGCGCGGCTGTGGCGGGTGTCTCGGTGCCGGTGAGGCTGCTGGCGTCGCAGGCGGTCAGCAGGAGCGGGAGGACGAAGAGCGCGGCGAGAAGCGCGCGGGTTTGGGAGAAGACCATGAGAGGAGGAGTTGAGAGCGAGGAGCCCGGATGGGTCGGTCCCGGTCGGGCTGCGATCTGCTCTCAAGGTGCCCAGGCACCCGGCCCGGTTGCCTCACACGGGTCTCATCCTTGATCAAATCCACGCCACGCCAACCTCACGCGCACGTCACGGCGGAATGTGCGGCAGAGGCTGTTTGGCAAAGCCTCACACCAGTTCCCCTCCTGGACAGGAGGGGGTAGGGGTGGTCGAGCGAGGTGCTTAAATGTCCGTTCTCGCTCAACAAATCCACCCTCTCCCGCTTTGCCTGCCCTCCTGCTCAGGGTTGACAAGGGTAGGCGTTCACCGAATGTGGTCTCCTTGTCATCCCGAGCGGAATGCGCCCAGCGCATGGAGTCGAGGAGCCTGCCCTCGCGGAATCGGGGGATCTACGTCGTATCTCCAGGTCAAGAAGAGGCTTGGATGCGGGCCCGGAGATTCTTCGACTCGCTGCGCTCCCCGCTGAGGCGGGGCAGGCTGCTCAGAATGACATCGTTCTTGTGAAAGCCTAACCTTACTCCCTACTTAGGGGGAGGCTTTTGGGTATTGATACCGAGCAGCTTCTCAGCCCTCCACCAGCGACGCGTAGAACCGCAACGTCTCCGCCGCGATCGCCGTCCACGAGAAGCGGTCGAGGACGCGCTGGCGGCCTGCCCGGCCCATCGCCGCGACGCGGTCGGGGTCGGCGAGGAGCGTGTTGAGCGCTGCCGCGAGGTCGCGGGCGAACGCGTCGGGATCGCGCGGCTCGAAGTCCGAGTCGGCGTCGCCATCGAGCGGGACGAGGAGGCCCGTCTCGGCCTCGCCCGTCGCTGCCGCGTCCTCCGGCGTCACGACGATGCTCGGAATGCCGCCGACCGCTGAGGCGACGACGGCCGTCTCGCACGCCATCGCCTCCAGGTTAATGATGCCGAACGGCTCGTAGACCGACGGGCAGCAGAAGACGGTCGCGTGGCTGTAGAGCGCGATCACGTCCGGGCGCGGCAGCATCTCCTCGATCCACACGATGGGCGCGCTGCCGCTCTCGGTGCGCGCCTCGCGGGCCGCATCCACAGCGTCGCTCATTTCCTTGGCGATGGCTTTCGTGTCAGGCGCACCCGCCGCGAGCACGACCTGCACGCCCGGATCGAGGTCCTTCAGCGCGCGGACGAGGTGCACGATGCCCTTCTGCCGCGTGATGCGCCCCACGAAGAGCACGTACGGGATGTCGGGGTCGACGCCGACGCGGCGCAGCACCTCGGGCTTCTCGACGGGGCGGTACTCGTCCGGGTCGATGCCGTTGGGGATCACTGCGAGGCGCTCGTCGGGCACGCCGTAGAGGTCCTGCACGTCCGCCTTCATCGACTGGGAGACGGCCACGACGCCGTCGGCGTTCTGGTAGGCCGTCCGCTCCACCCACGACGACGCGTGGTACGCCGCGCCCAACTGCTCGACCTTCCACGGGCGGTGCGGCTCCAGGCTGTGCGTCGTCAAGACGAGCTTCGCGCCGGTGAGCTGCTGCGCGAGCATCCCCGCGAGGTGGCTGTACCACGTGTGCCCGTGCACGATGTCGGCGTCGAGGGGCACGGAGCCCGCCATCACGAGGTCGCGTGCGGCCGTGTCGAGAAACTTCGCATGGCGCTCGTCCTGGTGCGGCAGGTCGAACTTCGGGTCTACCCCCACGACGCGCAGGGTGCCCTCGTCCACATCCTGATCGCCGAAGCTGAACACCGTCACCTGATGCGCGCTACCGTCCGCCGCGACGAGTTCGCGGACCAAGTACTCGACGTGGACGCCCGCCCCGCCGTAAATGTGAGGCGGAAACTCATTGGTCAGGATGACGATGTGCATGAGGGGAGGAGACTGAGGTGAGAAGGCCGCCGCGCATCAGCCTGGCGCTGCGACCGATCGGGGGATGGTCTCTGGGAACCTTTTCAAGATCGCCGGGGGTCCCGACAAAACCAACGCGGGACCACAGGAATCCGGGCGGCGGGGCAGCGCTACACCACCGCTGCGTACATCCCGTCGATGGCATCGGCGTGGGCGGCCTCGATGGCGCGGCGGCGGAGCTTCAGCGTTGGCGTCATGAGGCCGTTCTCCACGCTGAACGCCTCGCGGAGGAGCCGGAAGTCGCGGATCTTCTCGTGCGAGGCGGCCTCCTTCGAGTAGGCGCGGAAGAGCCCGCTGAAGTGCTTCCGTACCCGCTCGTCCTCTAGCAGCGCCGACGGGCGCTCAGCCACGATACCCTCGGCGTCCGCGAACGCACGCAGCGCCTCGTGGCTCGGCACGACCAGCGCCGTCAGGAACTCGCGCCCCTCCCCGACCACCATCAACTGCTCGATCAGCGGCTCCGTCTTGAACTGCTCCTCGATGGGCCCGGGGTAGATGTTCTTGCCGCCCTTCGACACGATCATGTGCTTCAGGCGGTCCGTGATGCGGAGGTGACCATTCTCGAAACGCCCGACGTCGCCCGTGTGGAACCAGCCCTCGTCGTCGACCACGTCGGCGGTGGCGGCGTCGTTCTGCCAGTAGCCGCGCATCAGGTTCGGTCCGCGCGCGATGATCTCGCCCTCGCCGCTGTTGAGTGTCGTCGGGTAGTCCTCGCCCGCGACCTGCGCGATGAGTTGCCCCGAGGCCACGCTGCGGATGCCGACCGTCACGCCCGGCAGCACGTGCCCGACGGTGCCGTAGGCGGGGCGTTCGAGCGGGGAGACGGTGAGCACCGGCGCGGTCTCAGTGAGGCCATAGCCCTCCACGAGCGGGATGTCGGCGGCCTGGAAGAACTCGCCGATCTTCTTCGGGAGCGCCGCGCCACCCGAGACGGCGTAGCGGAGCCGCCCGCCGAGCTTCTCGTGCAGGTTCGAGAACACGAGCTTGTGCGCGAGCGCGTGCTGCGCGGCCAACACCGGCCCCGGCTCCTTGCCAATCATCCGCTTCTGCGCCACCTTCTGGCCCGTCGCCACAGCCCAGTCGAAGAGGCGCTGCTTCACGGCGGGGCCCTCCTGCACCGACTTCTGGATCAGGTTGTAGACCCGCTCGAAGAGGCGCGGCACCGATACGAAAACCGTCGGCGAGATCTCGGGCAGGTTCTTCGAGACGGTGTCGATGCTCTCGGCGTAGGCGATGCGGCCCCCGGCGGCAAGCATGACGTAGTAGCCGGCTGTCCGCTCGAAGGCGTGGCTGAGAGGGAGAAAGCTCAGGTGGACGTCGTCGGCGGTGACGGGCAGTCGCTGGAGCGCGGCCTGGACGTTGCTCACGAAGTTGCGGTGCGTGAGCATGACACCCTTCGGGTGGCCCGTCGTGCCCGAGGTGTAGATCAGCGCCGCGAGGTCGTCGGGCTGCACAGCCTCGGCGCGGGCGGCGAGGTCGTCGGCGTGTGCAGCGGCATGGGCAGCCCCCGTCGCCATCGCGTCCTCCCACGTGACGAAGGCGTCGGAGTAGTCTTTGCGCATCTCTGCCATGGTCACGATGCGTTCCAAGGCGGGGCACTCCTCACGGATGGCCTCGGCCTTGCGCAGCTGGATACCCGTCGAGACGACGAGCACCTTGGCGCCGGAGTCCTGCACGATGTAGCTCACCTGCGAGGCGGGCTGCGTCGTGTAGAGCGCCACGTTCACCGCGCCGACGAGCTGCGTGCCGAGGTCCGTCACGGCCCACTCGGGGCGGTTTTCCGAGAGGATCGCCACCCGGTCGCCGGGCTCGATGCCCTGGCTCAGGAGGAAGCCGGCGAAGGCCTCCGCCTGCTGCCGGACCTCGTCCCACGTGAGGTCGGTCCACGCCTTGGTTCGCTTCTCCTTGTAGGTCAACGCGGCGCGGTCGTCGCCCTCATAGTGGGCGGTAACCCGGCGGAACAGCTGAGGCAGAGTGTCAAACGAAACGAGCGTGGCCATGGCGGGCAGGCGATGTGTGGGGGAGAGCCTTGCTCCAACGATACGCCGCGCCTGGGGTTCACCACCACCGTAGTCCCACCAGCGTGGTCATAGCCTCGATGCGCCACCACAAACCCTGCCCTGTGCAGCGGGATTGGCGGCGTGAACCAAAACGCCCGCGCTCAGGGTGGTCACCGAGCGCGGGCATCAGGAGGCGGGTGGGCGTCGCCTAGAAAAAGCAGTCAAGCGGATGGGCTGCTTCTACTATCGGCGGGACGCTTCCGGTCGTTAAACGGCTATGCGATTTTTTCAAACGGACTGTTTGATTTTGTTACAAAGTCCATGTCTCAACGCTTGCCCTGCGCCCGGTTTGAGAAGACGGATGCGGATGGGTTGCTTTGGCTATTGATGAGCGTAACCTTTCCGTTCCTCATCGCCCAAGTAAACACACCCATGCCTGGTTCACCCGCAGTCCTCTCGATTGGCTATGAGGCCTCCTGGACCGAACTTGTCGGCTCGCTGAGCGCGCATCCGCAGCTCTCCTCGTCCTGGATGAAGAAGCGCGCGGACGCCGTGGTGCACCACTGGCTCCCCGTGCACTTCCGCGACGGCGAACTCGCAGCGCGCTTCGTCCGCTCACGCTACGGCCCCGACGGACCGCAGTGGCGCTGCCAGTTCGTGGCCCCACGCCTTGGTGCTGTCTGAGAGACTGCGAGAAGAGACGGGCTGCGGGCGCGCTAGCCCTGGTGTCCCCCGAGCGCGGTCCCGGCCCGGCGCAAGCCCACGATGATGCGCTCCAGCTTCGACGTGATGTGCGCATCCTCAGTCGTGGTAGCGGCAGCGGCCGTCGCGTCGGCGACGTCGAGGAGCGCGGTGCCGATGGTGCGTCCGTCGAGGCGGTCCTGGCTGAGCGCCTCGCGTAGGATGACGAGGCCGTCAGCCACAGCGGTGAGGGCGTCGCCCCCGTCCGCGCGGCACCGCTGCTCCCAGTGGGCGATGGACTGCATCGCAGCGCTGGGATACATCGAGGTGACGCCCGCATCCAGGGCGGTAGCAGTCTGGTCGAGAGCGTCGAGGGTGGTGGCCGTGTCAGTCATGGAGAAGGGCGAGGAGGGAGATAGAAGGGGAGAGGATCAGGCGGATCTGGTCGGACGCGTGTTGCCTGCGAGCGCGTACCCGGCCCGCTGAAGCAGACTGCCGAGGCGGTGGAGCGGCGCACGCATCGCCTCGGGTGCCGAGTCAGCGACGCCCGTGGTCTGCAGGCCGAGCTGCGCCAGCGTCTCGCCAATCGCGATGCCGTCGAGGGGGACGCTCGTCAGGTGGCGGTCCAGGTCAGCCAGGCCGTCAGCGATGGCAACCAGGTCGTCGCGCTCCGACGTACGCAGGTGGCGCTCCCAGTCGCCGAGGCGGCGTACGGCCTTCGCGAGGGGCACCTGCGCGAGCCCCTGTTCGAGCTCACGCACGGTAGCGCTGAGGTCAGCCTGGAGCGCGTCAACTGGAGAAGCGTCTAGTGACACAGGGGGAGGTGATAAGGGGGGAGGGCGATGGGCTGTAACGCATCCCGGCAAAAAGGGCGAGTTACGCTTGACAGGTCGTGTCTAGGTGGACACCTTTACACTGCAACACTGCAACACTGCAACACTGCAACACTACAGCGCAGGCTCTAGATCGGCAGGCGTCGCGGGGAGGCCATCGCCCGCGTGGTCAGCAGGGAGGCCGCCCGACTCGATGAACGCGTCCAGGGCGCAGCGCGCGACCAGGTGCGTGTTGTAGAGGTCCGACAGCCCGCCGATGACGCCGCCCACAATCGGGATGCGCCGGGCCAGACGGCGCTCCGTCGCAAACTTCGCCAGCCGCCACGACTGCGTCGCGACAAACTGGAGGCCCTTCTCCGCGAACTTGACGCCGAAGCGGTCTACCGCCTCGTCGGTGGCTTCGCGCTCGGTCTCGTCGTCGGGGTCGCCGATCAGGCAGCCGACCACGCGCTCCTGCGTCTTCGGGTCCTGAAGGTTGTGTCCGCCCAGATGCGCCACCGACGCAGTCATGTGCAGTTGCACGAGCGCCACCCCCGCAAGGTTGGCGGGGATCGTGATGGGAAGCGTGAGCCAGCCGCCGAGGCCGCTCACGAAGCCGGTCGCGCTGGCTGCGCCGAGGTGGGCGCGCACCATCTGCTCGGCGCGGTGACGCTTCGGGCCGGTCTTCGCCGCGTAGGGTGCCGCAAAATCCTCAGGGGTGCCCAGCACCGGCAGACCGTCGAGGGCGCGAGGGTAGAGTGTGTTCAGCAGGAACGATTTCATCGAAGGCAAGGCTGGCCGTGAGAAGTCGTGGGGCCTACGGTGGAGCAGGCATCCAGGTTCGTCCGGGAGCGAACCCAGTGGGCGGAGTGCCTCAGCCCAAGGCATCATCCAGGTGCTCCTCGATGGCGCGCTGGAGGGCCCCCTGCATCGGACGCATCAGCATCCCGAGGGTGGCCTGGATCCGCACCTCCGTGTCGGAAGCGTGGAGTTCGCCGTGGACGCCCGGCCCTTTGAGCCGCAGCACGTCGCCGTCCCAGAAAGTCCGCACCCCCTGCTGGCGCTCCAGGTCGGCGGCGATCTCGGAGGCGAGTGCCCGGGCGGCGTCGCGACCGAGGGCGTGCGTGCGGCGTACGTCAATGTGCGGCATAGTCAGGCAGGGTGGCTGTGGGAGAGCAGACAAGATCGGGCATACGACCGAATCCGCCGAAGCGGCCCGGGAACGGCGCTCTAGCGCACCAATGACGCGGCGCGCGAGGGGAAACGAGACGCGGATGCGAACGGGGCATGAAGGAATAACCGAGGATTGTGGAAGATGACGCACCGCGTCAAAATCCTGGAACAGGCTATGACGCACTGCGTCAAAGCTCTCAGACGACCACGCTCTGCCATCCGCACCCATGACCCGCCTCATCAAACGCTACGGCTCCCGCAAGCTCTACGACACCGCCGAGAGCCGCTACATCGCGCTGGATGAGATCGCCCGCCTCATCCGCGACGGGGAAGAGATCCGCGTCGAGGACAGCAAGACGGGCGAGGACGTGACCGCGACGGTGCTCACGCAGCTCATCGCTGAGGAGAGCCGCCGCGACGGGGCCACGCTTCCGCAGGGTTTCCTCCACGATGTCATCCGCATGGGCGAGCGGCTCGGCGAGAACGCGCTCCGCGTAGGCGAGAACGCCATGCGGGCCGGTGAGCAAGCCGTGCGCGCCAGCAGCGAGAGCGTCCGGCAGGTCCAGCAGCAGGTCGAGGGCTTCATGAAGACCTCCCTTGACCGCATCGCGCCCACCCGGGTCTCGCCCGTCACCGACATCCGCGACGAGATGGAGCGCCTCCGCGCCCGCCTCGAAGCCCTGGAGCAGAGCCTCGATCACCTCGATGCTGACGCTGCCGAGGGCACGCCCCCCGCTTCCCCCGACGCTTCGGCCTCCAGCGCGTCCGCGCCCGGCTCGTCCGCGTCGTCCTAGACCCCCACTCGTTTTTTTACCCAACCACTCCCAGAGGTATCCCTCATGGCACGCCTTACCCAGAACCCCTACGTCCAGCAGGCCGAAGACCTCGTCAACGAGGCCATCAGCAACCTGCAGTCCAACGCCAAGACCGCTTCGCAGACGGCGCTCGACGCCACCGAGGCGATCCGCAAGACCACCGTCGATATGCTCCACGCGGGCGTCGGTGCCTACCTCACTCTCGTCGAGGAGGCGAGCCAGACCTACTCCGGCTTCGTCGCCCGTGGCGAGCAGGTCGAGTGGCCGCAGCAGCTCATGGAGCGCCAGCGCGCCTTCGTGCAGCAGCAGCTCTCCGTGTTCGAGAAGCAGACCGAGGAGGTCGTCGAGGCCGCCAAGGCGCAGACCGCTGAGGTCGAGGCCAAGGCCGAGGAGGGCGTGAAGCTCTTCGAGAAGACCGCCAAGGACATGCAGGTGCAGGTCGAGAAGGCCGTCGCCGAGGCGCTCCACCGCATCGGCATGCCGACGCGCCAGGACGTGCAGAACCTCCAGGCGACCGTCGCCAAGCTCAACAAGCAGGTCGACGAGCTGCGCAAGTAAGCGCGCTCGCCTCCAACCCTGAGGCAGGACTTCCTCCACAGGAAGCCGCCGCGCGCGGGGTCGAGCCCACACGGCCTCGCGCGCCATGCCTCTCACGCGGCACCGTGCCGCTTCCCATTCGACTCCCAATCCCCCCACACCATGGCTATCCAGAACGAAGCGCCCCTGACCGCGCTCGCCAAGCGTCAGGTAGAAGCCGTCCAGTCGACGACCGCAGACGCCCGCGAACTCGCGCACAAGATCGTCCTCGCCGGGCTCGGCGTCCTCTCCATCGCTGAGGAGGAGGGCACGAAGCTCTTCAAGCAGATGACCGACAAAGGGGCCGCGTTCGACCTGACGCTCCCCGGCCGCGAGACGGCGCAGACCGCCGTGACGGCCCTGCAGGAGCAGGCCAGCCAGTTCGCCACCGCGCTGCTCGAGCGCCGCGACGAGGTCATCTTCGTTGCGGGCGAGACCAGCAAGAAGGTCGAGCACAACGTCCAGGACGCGGTCACGACCGCGATGCGCCGCCTCGGCGTCCCGACGCGCCGCGAGATCACGGAGCTCACCCAGAGCGTCGAGCGGCTCGCCGCCAACATCGAGCAGCTGCGCAACCAGCGCGCCGGGGGTGCCTCGGGCGGCAGTTCGTCGGGGGTCTCGGCAAAGCATCTCGGCGGCGGCTGGTACGAGATCCGCGTCGGCGGGGCCGTCCTGAAGAAGGTCCAGGGCAAGGACGAGGCCGCCAAGGCGGTCGCCGAATTGAAGGCGTAGCCCCCTTGGACTGACCGCGCAGACACCGTTCCGTCGCATTCTGCGCCCGCGCGCCGACGTCCCACCCCGTCGGCGCGCTTTTTGTTGATCTTCGGTGGGCCGAGGCCCTGTCTCATGCGGGCGAGTCTCGGCGTTCTCTCCCCCTGCTCTCCCGTCTGTCATGTCCACCTCCCCCAACGGTACCGCCGTCAACGGCGCGGCCCACCCTACTGTCGCACTGGCCCTCGCAGGCGGTGGTGGCGAAGGCGCGATCTACGAAATCGGCGCCCTCCGCGCGCTCGACGAAGCCATCGAAGGTCTCGACTTCACCCGGGTGCCGATCTACGTGGGCGTCTCGGCAGGGGCGTTCGTGGCCTCGTGCCTGGCCAACGGGCTGACGACCTCGCAGCTCTGCCGCGGCATCATCACCACGGACCCGGGCGAGCACCCGTTCCAGCCGGAGCGCTTCCTAGTACCCGCCTTCAGCGAGTTCCTGAAGCGCGGCCTCCGCGTCCCCGGCCTCGTCCTCGACGCGGTGAAAGACCTCGCGCGCTCGCCCATCGACAGCCGCGTCATCGCGACGTTCGCCGACCGTCTCAGTCGGGCGATGCCCGTCGGGCTCTTCGCCAACGACCCGCTGCGGGCCTTTCTGGAGCAGGTGTTCGCGAAGGAGGGGCGGACGAACGACTTCCGGCGGCTCCGCCAGAAACTCTACATCGTCGCCGCCGACCTCGACTCGGGCGAGGCGGTGCGCTTCGGGGACGAGGGCTACGACCACGTGCCCATCGCGCGGGCCGTCCAGGCCTCGACGGCGCTGCCTGGCCTCTACCCGCCTGTCCAGATCGACGGGGGCAACTACGTGGACGGGGTGCTCCTGAAGACGATGCACGCCTCGGTGGCGCTTGAGAAGGGCGCGGACCTCGTGCTCTGCGTCAACCCCATTGTGCCGGTGGACATGCTGGCGGCCCGGCGCGAGGGCTACATCCGCCCCGGACGCCTCGTGGACCTCGGCATGCCCGCCGTGATGTCGCAGACGCTGCGTACGCTCGTCCACTCACGCCTCAACGTAGGGCTCGCTGCCTACGGCGACCGCTACGGCGACCGCGATGTGCTCCTCTTCGAGCCGCGCCGCGATGACTACAAGATGTTCTTCACCAACATCTTCTCCTTCAGCGAGCGCCGCACCGTCTGCGAGCACGCCTACCGCTCCACGCTGGCCGACCTGCGCGAGCGCCGCGCCGAGATCGCGCCCGTCCTCGAGCGCTACGGCCTCCGGCTCCGCGACGCCGTGCTCGACGATCCAGAGCGCTCCCTGTGGGACAACATCGGCCTCGACCCGAAGCGCCGCGACGCGCCCACGTCCGAGGTCACGCAGCGCCTCCGCATTGCCCTCCACCGCCTCGACAACCTCATCGGGGACGGCATGGTGTAGGCGTGGGGCTGTTGGCTATCAGCTTCCAGCGGTTGGGCATTTGGCGTGGCGCCACCGCGTCACGGGTTCACTACGCGGACTCCAAGAGCCGACCGCTAACAGCCAATAACCTCAGGCCGCATTCGCCTCGAGCGCGTCGATGAGGGCCTGGAACTCTTCCATGCACTCGGGGCAGTGGTCCAGGTGCTCCTGCACGAGCGGCAGCACGGCCCCGGCGTCCTGGCCGCGCTCGGCGAGTTCGGCGTAGCGTTCTGCGTACGCGGCGCACTCGCCGCAGGTCAGCACTGGATCGATCTCAGGCGCGAGGAACCGGCCGAGGTTGTGGAGGGCAGTATCAGTCATCATCGGCAGCGAGGGGACCGTCAGGGGGGCATGCGCGGACGGTACGACCAGGAGAGAACTTACGGTATCGTGGTCGGTTTGGTCGATCTTGACGTGCGGGAACTAGAAGTCGCCGAGTTCTTCAAGGGGGATACCCCGTTGGAGGAGTTCGCCGCGCAGCTTCTTACGTGCGTCGTGGACGAGCTTGTAGAGCGCGTTGCGGTTGGTCCCCAGGCGCTCGGCAGCCACGTCCATCGGCATGCCATGGTAGACCAGCAGTTGGAGCACGGTGCGCTGCCGCTCGGTGAGCACCTCGTCGATCACGGCCGTCACCTCCTCGACGAGCTGGTGTTGCTCCGCGCTGCGGGCCGGATCGGGGCTGTCGTCGGCGAAGGCCCCGTGGCGGTCTTCGGCGTTGCCGCCGTCGGGCAGGAGGCTCTCGATGGAGACGTTCTCCCAGCGCTTGCGGCGCAGCTCCGAGAGCGCGAGGCGGACCGCGATCTTCTGCGCCCAGGTCGTGAAGCGCGCGTCGCCCCGGAAGGTGTCGAGCTTGGCGAGGATCTGGAGCAGTGCCTCCTGCGCGAAGTCCTCCGCGAGCGCGTCGGCCTGGCCGGGCACGCGCCGGTGCAGGGCCGCGCGCAGGCCACGCACGAGGAGAGGCCGGAGCGTCGCGAGCGCGGTGTCGCGGCGGTCGTCCTGCAGAGCCGCGAGCCACTCGTCGTTGCTGGACGGGGCGAAGCGCGGCGCGCGGCGAGAAGGGGAGCGTAGCATCGGATAGGCGCGTGAGTATGCTGAAACATACGTGCCATGCCCTAGGCCTAGCCTCACGCCATCCTCACGGACGCGTGCTTACCCGAAGAGCCACGTCACGATGTAGACCGCCGAGATCAGCCCGACGAGGTCGGCTAGGAGCCCTGCCGCCACCGCGTGCCGGGTTTTTTTGATGCCGACGGCTCCGAAATACACCGCGATCACGTAGAACGTCGTCTCCGTAGAGCCGAACATCGTCGCGGCCATCTTCACCACGAGCGCGTCCTCGCCGTAGGTGTTGATCATGTCCACAACGATGGCTGCCGAGCCGGAGCCCGTGAGCGGACGCAGGATGGCCATCGGGAGGACCTCCGCCGGAATGCCGATGGCCCCGAGGACGGGCCGCAGCCCGGCGATCAGAAAGTCCATCGCGCCGGAGGCCCGAAACATCGCAATCGCAAACAGGATCGCGACGAGGTAGGGGATAATGCGCACGGCCACGTTGAAGCCCTCCTTCGCGCCGTCCACGAAGACCTCGTAGACCGGCACGCGCTTGTAGAGCCCGTAGAGCGGAAAGCCCACGAGGATCGCCGGGAGGACGAACGCGGACGTGAGGCTGATGAGTTCGCGAAACAGCTCCATCTACGCCTCGGGGGTGTCGGTGGAGGAGGCCGGGCCGTTCGCATCGAGCCGGTTGGGGTCCAACCTGTTTGGATCGGAGGCGCGGATGCTCGGGAGGCGCGCAAACAGCTTCGCGGCCGTGATCGCAACGACGAGCGAGATGCCCGTCGCGAGGATGATGGCGAAGATGAGCTGGTTGATCTGGAGCCCCATCAGCGCCAGCAGGAGCACCGGCGGGACGAGCTGCACGCTCGCCGTGTTCATCGCGAGGAGCATCACCATCGGGTTGGTGGCGGTGTCCTCGGTCGGGTTGAGCGTCTGCAACTCCTCCATCGCTTTGATCCCGAACGGCGTGGCCGCGTTGCCTAGCCCGAATACGTTCGCCGACAGGTTGAGCACGATCATCGAGAAAGCCGGGTGGCCTTTGGGGATCTCGGGGAAGAGCGGGCGCAGAAGCGGTTCCACGACCTTCCCGATGGCCTGGATCACGCCCGCCGCCTCCGCGATCTTGAGCAGGCCGAGAAAGAGCGCGAGCACGCCGATCAGGCTCAGCGCGATGCTCGCCGCCACCTCCGCGAAGTCGAGCGCGGCCTGGCTGATCGCGTTGAGCTTGACAAACCGCACGGGCTCGAACAGGACTGTGGCGGCGACGGCGCTGCTCACTGAGTCGGGTGCCACCGATGCTGGCAAGGCAAGACGGCCTTGGAGTTGCTCCGTGCGGCTGTTGGTCACGTCGCGGATCGTAGCGAGCGGCTCGGGCAGGCTCGCGTCGGCGTCGAGGCGCAGTTGGAGGCCGTCGTTGGTGCGGATCAGTGTAGCATCGTAGGCATCGGCAGGTCGCGCACCGGTGCTGTAGAAGTCGCCGTAGGTAGTCGAGTCGATGGTGACGGCAACCGCCTGGCGGCGAGCGTCGGGGTCGTAGACGCCCTCGAACTCTAGCACAACGGGCAGTGGCTCGCCGTTGCGGTACGTGTCCTGCACGACATCGCGCACGTCGGCTGTGAGGGCGAAGAGGAAGCTGAAGGCGATCAGCCCGACCCAGATGTAGTTGAGCATGCAGCGCGGAAGAGAGGCGGTCAGAAGGGCGAGCCCGACACTACGCCGCGCATGCGCCTCCGGTCAAGCAGACCCGCTGCAATAAGCACGCAGCCAAGAAAACGGGGCCGTCTTCCTCGAAGACGACCCCGTCGCAATGCTGGTTGGTTGACCTACCTCACCAGCCCGGCAGCCTCACTCGGGCAGGAGCACCCCGTCGATCACGTGGACGATGCCATTCGTACCCACGAGGTCTGTCGCGATGATCTGCGCGTCGTTGACAAACACCGTGTCCGCATTCGCCGTGAACGTGAAGGTGACGTTCTGGCCCTGCAGAGTGGCGGCGGTGAGCCCGTCGCTCAGGTCGGCGGCAAAGACGCGGCCGGGGACGACGTGGTAGCGGAGGATGTTGCTCAGGTCGTCGCCGGTGGGTGCGTCGTTCGGGAAGGCGGCGTTGGTCGGGGCGAACACCGTGAAGGGACCCGCCTCCTGCAGCGCCTCCACGAGGCCAGCATCGCCGAGCGCCGTCTCCAGTTCGCTGAAGTTGGGCCCCAGCGAGACGAGGCCGACCACGTCGGCGGGGCCGGTGAGCGTCCGGTCAATGCGGTGCAAAATGCCGTTCGTGGCCGTCACGTCCGCAGCGGTGATGCGGGAGCCGTCCACGAAGAAGTCAGCGCCGACCTGGCGGACGGTCAGCGTAGCACCCTGGAGGGTTTCTAGCGTCTGACCGTTCGAGAGGTCCGCCGCCATAACGCGCTGCGGGACGACGTGGTACGTCAGGACCTCCGTGAGGACCCCCGCATTGTCGGGGACCAGCAGCGCGCTGACGAGGCCCGTGAAGCCGTCCGCGTCTGGGTCCACGGCGGTGGCTTCGTCGAGGCGGATGAACGCCGAGTCGCCTGGAGCGAACAGCGTGAACTCCTGCATCTCGTCGTCCGCCAGCGCGCCCAGCAGATCGGTGGCGTTGAGCACCGTCTCGAGCGTCGTGTAGGTCGGCGTGGCGACCACGACCTCCGCGAGGTCGGCCTCGGTAGCAGGGCTCAGGTCCTCGTCGTCATCGCTGTCGCAGCCGGACCCGGCGACGAAGCTCAGCAGGAGCAGGGCGAGGAGCAGGCGGGAGGTGGGCATGGGGGCAAAGAGCTAGATCGGGAGAAGGGACGGACCTTCCGCTCCGCAGGTGAGGGAAGCTGCTCGGGCAGGACGTGGGACGTCCGGCGGCTAAGGTACGCTACCGACCCCATTGTTCAGGTAGGCGGAACCGTTCCCAAAAAAAGCGAGGCACCCCACATTGGGATGCCTCGCTCTAGCATACAGGGCGTCTCGACGGTTACTCCGCTGGCGGAAGGAGCACGCCGTCAACTAGGTGGACGACGCCGTTGCTCGTGATCACATTCGGAGTCGTGACCCGCGCCTGGAACTGTTGCATACCCATCATGTCCGTGAACGGATTGATGAACACCACGCCGTCCGTCAGGCTGAAGGTGAGGCTCTGGCCTTTCAGGAGTGTCTCAACCATCAGGTTGTCCGTGATGTCACCCGCGAAGACCGGAGCACCGTTCTGCGCAGGAAGGACGTGGTAGCTGAGCACATCGGCCAGGGCATCGCCGGTCGGGAAGTTGTCGCCCAGCGCCGTGCGCGCCGCAGCAAAGGCGTCGTTGTCCGGTGCAAAGACCGTGATGTTGGGCGACGTAGCGAGCGCCTCGGCCAGCCCAGCGTTGATCACCTCGGCTTCGAGCTCGCCCAACGAGGGCGTGACGATGACGCGCTCGACGACGTTGAGGTGGCTGAGTAGCACGCCGCCGATCACGTGTACCACGCCGTTGGTGGTCTGATTGTCCGCAGCGGCCACCTGGACCCCATCGACGCGGATGACCGGCCCATCGACAGTGACCGTCAGCCGCTCACCCTGGAGGGTCTCGAGCTCCTGGCCGCCCATCATCGCGAGGTCCGCTGCGTTGAAGCGACCCGGCACCACATGGTAGGTCAGGATCTTCGTCAGCACACCCGTGTCAATGTCGGTTACCGGCTCGCTGTTCGTCGAGATAGCCCCGAAGGCCTCGTCGTCGGGAGCGAATACCGTGAACGGACCCGCTGCTGAGAGCGCACCGACGAGGTCGGCTGCTGTAAGGGCATCAACGAGTTCATCCAACCCGGGCGTGGCAATCGCGCGCTCCGGGATAGTGAGGGCATCGAGCAGCACCGCGTCAATGACGTGGATCACCCCGTTCTCGACGGGAACGTCGGCGAGGGCCACAGCCGCGCCGTCCACGAAGACGCCGGTCGCGTTCACTGTGACCTCGAGCTCGTCACCAAGGAGGGTCTCGAGCATCTGGCCGTCGGACAGCTGGGCGGCCGTCACCTTGCCAGGCACGACGTGGTACCGGAGCAGCTTCGGCAGGAAGCCCCCCTGCTCCACATCGCGGGTGTCGATGTTGCCAAAGGCATCGTCGTTGGGGGCAAAGACGGTGAAGGGGCCGGGCCCTGCGAGCGCGGCCGCTAGTTCGGCGTCATCGAGTGCCTCGGCCAGGTCGTCGAGGTCACCGGTCAGGCCCGCACGCTCGGTCACGTTGAGGCTGCCCAGCAGCACCTGGTCGACGACGTGGATGACCCCGTTGGCGACGGTGACGCTGGCAACCACATTCACGCCCGCGTTGACCGTTGCAATGCCCTCCTCGTCCACAGCGAGCAGGAGCGGCTCGTCGTCGTCGAGGGTGGTTAGTGTCTCGCTACCGTTCACGTCGAAGGCTTCCGTGGCACCAGCTACAACGTGGTAGAGAAGCAGGTTTGTCTGGCGATCCTCGGGCAGGTCATCCTCGTCGAAGGCATCGGAGGCTCCCGTCGCCGCGTCGTTCGGAGCGAAGACGGTCAGCGAAGCGTTGGTTTCCACCTGCAGGGCCCCGACTAGGCCGGCCTCCACGAGTTGTCCGACAAGGCCCGTAAAGTTCGGCGCCAGCGAGACGAAGTCGACCACGTCGAACGGGCTCGTGATCACCTTGCTGATGCCGTGCACGATACCGTTGGTGGCAGGCGTGTCGGTGGTGACCACCGGGGCGCCATCGATGTAAACCGTGCCGCCGACGATGCGCACGACGAGTTCGCGTCCCTGCAGGGTCGGGAGGCGCTGACCGTCGGAGAGGTCCGCTGCCGCGAAGCGGCCCGGCACCACGTGAGCCGTCAGAAGCGTGCTCAGGGTGTCGCCCCGGGTCAGGCTACCATCCTCCTCGGTGGCGAGCAGCACGTCGAGGATGCTGATCGTGCCGTCCGAGGTGGCCGCGCCCAGGGCCGCGAACGCGCCGTCGTTGGGAGCGAAGAGCGTGAACTCGCCTTGGCCATCGTCGAGCGCCCCGAGCAGGTCGGTGACGATGAGGGCGTCCTTGAGTGTGGAGAAGTTCGCGGCGTCTTGCACGATGTCGGCGACGCTCTGGAACGGCGATGGAGTGGGATCGGCATCGTCGGAGACGTCACAGCCGACGAGCACGACGGCCAGCAGCGCGAGCGCTGCAAGGATGTGGGATAAGCGGTGGGACATGGCGAAGTAGCGTAGATGATGGCGAGAGTGCGCGAGCAGAGGGGCTGGCATCGGGGGAGGTGAAGCGCGCCCAGGTGAGCCGCACAGACTGACGAACAGCCTCGAAAATTACGGGACGCGTGGCAAACGAACCAGATGGGGGTGGGAACGCCCGCCATTTCACAGAAAACGTTCTGGTTCGCCCCGGGTTCGATGGGCCAGCCTTGTGCTTGTTAAAGAAGCACTTGTGCGCTGATATGGAGACTGCGTCCCGGAAGGTAGCGCGTGAGCGGGGCGTACCCAGCGCCCTCCGACGTGCCTTCTAGGCTCCAGTCGAGCACATTAGCGCGGTCAAACACGTTTCGCACATCAATGCGGAGCGCCACCGTGGGCGTACCAAACGCGCGGGGTGAGAAGGCGCGGGTGAGGCTCACTCCAAGGTCGAGCTCGTGGTGGGCCGGGACGTCATCGGACGCGGGTGCGTCGAACTGAAACGGCCCCAGGGGCTCGTCCTCGAAGAAGTCGTAGTACGCCTGGCGGAAGCCCCAGGCGCGCCCCAGCACCGAGCGCCAGCGCCCGTGCACCTGCACCCCGCCGCCGACGTTGAGGTCGCTCCAGGCGGTGAGGCGATGGGGCTCATTCCACGGAGCCTGCACGTAGCGCCCATCGAAGCGGCTGGCGAAGCGACGCTCGGCCACGTCGTAGCCGTAGCTCACGGAGGCAGTGCCACGCCGGTGGGTGTGCGTCACCCGGAGCGCCAGGCCATAGGCGAAGCCCTCGCCCGGTTCGAGCAGGGCGGCCTGCGTAATCGGCGTCGGGGCCGTCTCGCCTGCTGCCGAGGCGTGCTGCACGAGCACGTCGTAGTTGAGCGCGTGGATGAGCGGCTGCCACTTGTAGTAGCCCTCAGCCTGGATCGTCCAGGCGGCGTGCGGCGTTGCGAGCACATCGAGCGCGGCCTGGTAGGTGCGGGGCGGCGCGAGGTCGCGGCCGATGGGGAGCCAGAAGCGGACGGAGGGCGCAAGGGCGCTCGGGCCGAGGTTGCTTAGGTCGTACTGCTCCACGAACTGCCGATAGAGGCCGCCTGCGATCCGCACAGCGGTGATCGGGCCCCTGGCGAGGTCGTGCCGGATCGAGAGGCGGGGCTCGAGGTAGGCCGTGGCGCGGTCGGGCACGTACGTCGCGCGCAGGCCCGGCTCGATGACAGTCCGCAGCCCGAGCGTCCACGTGTGGCCCAGGTAGCCCGCCATCCGCCACTGCGCATCGGCGAGCTCCAAGCTGTCGAGGCCGAGGCCGTTGCCGCCGTCCAGCGTGAAGCGGTGGTCCACCCGGACGAGTTCGAGCCCGCCTTCGAGGAGGTGAGACGGGCTCACACTATAGGTGGCGCGGCTGTCGAGGGCGATCTCGCTCACCCGGTTGGCGTCGTCCGCGGCCGCATTCGCGTCGAGTTGGTCGCGCAGGGTCGCCTCAGCCGTAGGGACGTCGGTCGGCGCAGGGAAGCGCTGCGTCCCCATCTCGTAGGCGTGGTCGAGACGATGCGCGCTGGCGCGGAATCCTGTTTCGAGCATGGTCCGCGCACCGAGCAGCGTCGTGGCTCGAACCCGGGCCCCTGCGTTCGACCAGCGGTAGTGGTCGCGCGTGAGCATGAGCAGCGCCTCCTCGTTGACGCCTTCCGTCGCGCCGTCGCGGCCGTTCGCAGAGGTTTCGGTGGGGAGGCTAGGTGCGGGTGTGCTCGCAAATAGCTCCGTGCCGATGCTGCTGCGCCCGTAATAGCCCGTCGTGTGCAGCGAGGTGAACGGTGTCAGCCGAAGGGAGGCGGCTGCGTGGAGGTCGGCGAAGCTCAGGTCCGAGCCGTGCCGGTGCGCGTCGAAGCCGCCGGGTGCGACTTGGCCTCCCAGAAGGTCACGGGTGAAGACCGGATCGACGACGTTCCAGTCGCGCAGCGTCCGGTCGAGCACGGGGTCGCGGACGAGGCCCCACAGGCTGGTGCGCGCAGACACCATGGCCTTGCCGGAGGCTTGCCCGATGCGGAAGGGCGCGTGCAAGCGACCGCTCGTGCTGAGTTGGTCCGAGAGCACGGCAATGCCCCCACGTGTTGCTACCTGGCCAGGCGGCGTGAGTGTGTGCTCGGCCTCGATAACGCCTGCCGTGTAGCTACCGTGGCGTGCGCCGAAGCCTGCCTTCTGTACCGTCAGCCGTCCGAGCGCGAGGGGGCTAAACGCGCCCAGCATCCGCCCGAGCGCGACGGGGTAGAACACCGGGATGCCGTCGAGCAGGAACTGGTGCTCCCCTGCCTCCCCGCCTTGGATGTGAAGGTCGGCGAGGGCAGGCGAGCGGGTCACGCCGAGCACCGTCGCGGCTTGGTCGAGTGGGTCGAGCGAGGCGGCCTCCGCGTTCCAGTTCGCCTGATCGAGCGTGCGTGCTCCGCGCCCGAGTGTTTCTGACGGAAGGCGTTGCTGGAGCCCGTTCACTACAACCGGCGCGGCCTGCGAGGTGGTCCGGCGCAGCGCGATCTGACGGCGGGCCTGCCCACCCTCGGGCACCATCACGCTGTCGAGGTGGGCCTCGTAGCCCACGTAGGATGCCATCACGCGGTAGGGCCCGGCGGTAAGCTGCGCCATGGCGAAGCGCCCATCAGCGTCCGTGGCCGTGCCCGTCGAAGCGTCGGCGAGGAGCACGGTGGCGTAGGGGAGCGGCTCGCCCGTCTCGGCATCGACGACGTTGCCCGCGAAGCTGCCGTAGCGTGTCGGGGCTTCGACGGGGCGCGTCAAGACATAGGTTCCCGAACTGAGCCGGACGTAGTCGAGGCGGACCGCGTCCAGGATGCAGCGTAGCATCGTCTCGGCGGGCTGCTCGCGGACGGCGCAGTAGACGGGGTCGGGGGGGACGAGGCCGCTCTCGTAGAGCAGGCTCAGCCCGGTCTTCTCCACGAGGGCCTCCAGCGCCTCCCCGGCCGCGACGCCGCGCAAGACGAGCGTGTGGCGCTCTTCGTCCTGGGCATGCTGGGCGTAAGCTGAGATCCCCCACGCGTTGCACAGCAAGGCCAGGGCGAGCCCAAGCGCGTGGAGGCACCGGGCTGGCGCCGGGCAAAGCGGGCCCGAGGAGGAGCGTAGCATGAGAAGGGCAGAGGAGAGACGGGACCGTCAGAATAGGCGCAGCGGCGCGGCGCGTTCAATCAGGCGTTCCCCCATAAGCGAACGATGAGGCACGGGACTAGCATGGGACGCACAGCCGCCAGGCGCGGCATCAGTCGGCTCTGGCGAAGAGAACGTAGCCGTCACTGACGGCGCGGTACTGGAAGCCGCTCAGGCGGCCGAGGTCATCGAGCACCTCAGTGATGGGACCCGGCGAGGGCTGGTAGTAGACGAGCGCGGCGGCATTGATGCCTCCAGACGCGGCTGCGTCGAGCCGCAACTGGACAGCATACCGGCGTTCGAGTTCGGCCAGGACGTGCGTGAGCGGGAGGTCGCGGAAGGCGAGGCCGTCGCGACGCCACGCCGTGGCCTGCTCTGGTGCCGCGGCCTCGTCGGCCACGACAGCAACGCCAGGCGCGATGATGGCCTCGTGGCCTGCTTCAAGACGGATGGCCTCGACGTCAGAGCCAGTGGCATTAGAACCAGTCACGTTCACGATGCCCTCCTCCACGGTGACAGTCGTGCGCTCCTCCTGGGAGTGCCAGGCCCGCACATTGAAGCGCGTCCCGACGACCTCCACCTGCGCGTTGAACGTCTCGACCACGAAGGCGCGG
>JBCDFO010000024.1:0-24486 GCA_039177895.1 Bacteroidota bacterium | reverse complement strand
GGGGGACAGTTCGAGCGAAGCGAGAACAGGGGGTGTGGCACGATAGACTCCGATTCGGCCTACGTACCCGACACGACAACCCCCTCTGACTCCCCCTGTCCAGAGCTTGCCCCCGCGAAAGCGTGGGGGGAGAACTCAAGAACGCCCATCTTGCGCTTTCCAGCCCAGCCATGAACATCCCCAAGCTGGCGATTGAGAACTACCAGTTCACCCTCGTCCTCGTCCTGCTCGCGACGCTGCTCGGCGTGCAGAGCTTCCTCACGATGCCGCGCTCGGAGGACCCGCAGTTCGACATCGCCACCTCGCGCGTGATCGCGGTCTTCCCCGGCGCGAACCCCGAGGACGTCGAGAGCCTCGTCGTAGACCCGCTCGAAACGGCGATCTACGAACTCGACGACCTCAAGAAGCTCGAAACGACCATCCAGGACGGCCTCGCCGTCGTCGTGGCCGAGTTCGAGGCGTACGCCGACGCGGGCGAGACGCACGACGAGGTCATCCAGGCCGTCGCGCAGGTGCGCCCGACGCTCCCGGCGGGCGTCGCGGCGGTCGATATCATCCAGACCTCGCCCACCGACGCGACCACGTTCCAGGTCGCGCTCACCAGCGAGACGGCGAGCTACCGCAGCCTCAAGCGCGAGGCCGAGCGCCTCGAAGACGCCTTCGAGCAGGTCAGCGGCGTGCAGGCGTCGCACGTGTGGGCGATCCCCGACCCCGAGGTGCGCATCAGCCTCGACCTCGAAGCGATGCGCGCGCGCGGCGTCACCCTCGGCGAGGTCATGCAGGCCGTCCAAGGGCAAGCGCAGAACCTCCCTGGCGGTACCGTCGACGCAGGCACCAAGCGCTTCACGATCCAGACCTCCGGCGACTACGATAGCCTCGACGAGATCGGGCAGACCGTCGTGCGCGTGGCGGGCGGGCAGGTGCTCTACCTCCGCGACTTCGCCACCGTGTCGCTCGCCTACGCCGACGAGACGCACCGGGGTCGCTACAACGGCACGCGCGCGGCCTTCGTCACGATCACGCAGCGCGAGGGGACCAACATCTTCGACGTGCAGGCGGGCCTCGACGCTGCCTTCGCCGCCGTCACGCCGACGCTGCCGGAAGACATCGCGCTCAACGTAGCGTTCAACCAGTCCGAGAGCGTGGACGAGCGCGTGGGCGGGTTCTTCGGGAGCCTGCTCCAGGGCGTGCTCCTCGTCGGCCTCGTGGTGTTGCTCGCGCTCGGCCTGCGGGCGTCGGTGATCGTGATGCTCGCCATCCCGTCGTCGATTCTGATCGCGGTCAACTGGCTCGACCTCGCCGACTACGGCATCCAGCAGATCTCGATCGTCGGCCTCGTGATCGCGCTCGGGCTGCTCGTGGACAACGCGATCGTGGTCACCGAGAACGTCGCGCGGTACCTCCGCGAGGGCTACGGTCGCATCGAGGCGGCGGTGGCCGGGACGCGCGAGGTGGCGATGCCCATCGTCTCCGCGACGGCGACCAGCGTGCTCGCCTTCGTCCCGATCATCACGATCCAGAGCGGTACGGGTGACTTCATCCGCTCGCTGCCCTTGACCGTCGTCTTCGC
This sequence comes from Bacteroidota bacterium, assembly GCA_039177895.1. GTDB lineage: Bacteria > Bacteroidota > Rhodothermia > Rhodothermales > Rubricoccaceae > JBCBEX01. The sequence goes on along the minus strand of JBCDFO010000024.1, from coordinate 22,916 downwards.
GCTCATCGCGTCGCTGGCAATCTCGCTCGCGATGACGCCGATGCTGGCCAGCCGGCTGTTGAAGGGGAGAGGGAGTGGGGAGGAGGGGGTAGGGAGTGGGAATACCTCGGTAGGCTCAATCGAATCACCCCCCACTCCCTACACCCCACCCCCTCCAACGAAGCGACCACCCCTCCAGCGCCTCCTCGATGTCGTCTCCGACCGCGCCTACGTCGGGACGCTGGGCTGGGCGCTGCGGCGGCCTCGGACGGTCGTGGCGATTGCCTTCCTCGCGCTGCTCGGGGCGGGGGCGCTCTTCCCGGTGATCGGCGTGTCGCTCTTTCCGAAGGCGGGCAAGCCGCAGTTCCTCGTCAGCATCGAGACGCCCGAGGGCTCGAACCTCGACTACACCGACCGCGCCACGCAGGCCGTCGAGGCGGTGCTGCGCGGGCGCGACGAGGTGAAGCTGCTCACCGCCAACGTCGGGCGCGACAACCCGCGCGTCTACTACAACGTGATCCCGCGCCGCGAGCGGGCCAACGTCGCCCAGATCCTCGTCGAGACGCACGACGCGCGCCAGGTCGAGCCGCTCGTGGCCGACCTCCGCCCGGTGTTCGACGCGATGGCGGGGATGGACGTCGACTTCGAGGTGTTCGAGAACGGCCCGCCGGTGGAAGCGCCTATCGCCGTGAAGGTGCTCGGGCCGGACCTCGTCACGCTCGAACGGCTCGCCCGCGAGGTGGCGGCGATCCTCGACGGGACCGAGGGGACGCAGAACGTCACTAACCCGCTCGCGCAGCCGAAGACCGACCTCGCCGTGCGCATCGACCGCGACAAGGCGGGGCTGCTCGGCGTGCCCATCGCCGAGGTCGACCGCACCGTCCTCGCCGCGATGAACGGGCTGCCGCTCGGCACCTTCCGCGACGCCGAGGGCGAGGACTACGACATCGTCGTCCGCCTCCCGCTCACGAGCGCCGCCGACGGCCAGCCCCGCCGCCCCACGGTGGACGACTTCGACCGCATCGCCGTCGCCTCGATGCACGGCGGCTCGGTGCCGCTGCGGCAGGTCGCCACGCTCGAGTTCGAGCCCGTCCCGACGCGCATCGACCACGTGGACCTCGCGCGGGCGGTCACGGTGACCTCCGACGTGGACGTGGCGGGCGGCTACAACGAGATCGCCGTCACCCAGGACGTCGTGGAGCAGGTCGATGCGCTCGCGCTGCCGCCGGGCTACCGCGTCGTCTACGGCGGCAAGCTGGAGGCGCAGCAGGAGAGCTTTTCGAGCCTCGGCGGGGCGCTCATCGTGGCGCTCCTCGGCGTGCTCGCGGTGCTCGTGCTCCAGTTCCGCTCATTCCGGCAGCCGCTCATCATCGTCGTGGCGATCCCGCTGGCGGTCATCGGCGCGTTCCCGGCGCTGCTCATCACGGGCTACACGTTCAGCTTCACGGCCTTCATCGGCTTCACGAGCCTGATCGGGATCGTCGTCAACAACTCGATCATCCTCGTCGACTACGCCAACCAACTGCGTGCGCGCGGGCGCACCGTCCTGGAGGCCATCACCGAGGCCGGGCGGACGCGCTTCACGCCCATCCTGCTCACGACGCTCACCACCATCGGCGGGCTGCTCCCGCTCACGCTCACCAACTCCGACCTCTGGAGCCCGCTCGGCTGGGTCATCATCGGCGGCCTGGCCGTCTCGACGCTGCTCACGCTCCTCGTCGTCCCCGCCCTCTACCGGCTGCTCACGCCCGAGACGGTCTCGACCTGAGCGCTTGCATGTCTATCCTTCCTGCTCACCTACCCCCCTTGTATCTCTTCGGCTTGTCCCGTTTAACGCTATGATCCGCGCTGCCCTGTTCGCTCTCGTCGTCCTCCTTGCCCCTGTCACGGCGGCGCAGGAGGCACCCACCCCGGCGGAGCGCTGGCAGGACTACCGTGTCGCGGCCTTCGGGACGACCACGCTGGTGCTTATCCCGGTGTTCGCGGCGTACGACCACGTCCTGAACGAGCCGCCCGAGTGGTCGAGGTCGGTCCAGGGCTTTGGCACGCGCGTGCTCTCGTACGGCGGCCGTCTCGTGATCGATGCCTCGGTCGTGCACGGGTCCGCAGCGCTGCTCGGCCTCGACGTGCGAGGGCCCGCGTTGCCTGAGGGGACGCGCCTGCGCCGCGCCTCCCACGCTGCCTTGGGGGCTTTGACGGTGCGTCTTCCGAGCGGCCAGCGTATTCCCTCGGTGCCGCTGCTGCTCGGCGCTACCAGCGGCGCGGTGGTGCAGTCGGCCTGGGAGCCGGGCGGCCTCGACTGGGGCGAAGTCGGGATCTCTACGGCGATCGCCGTAGGGCTCACGGTCGCAGGCGACTTCGTGGTGGGACTGCTCAAACAGCCGACCCCGCCGCGCTAAGGTTTGCTCAGCACGGAGGACCGCCTCCACGCTCAATCAATCACTACCTAGCAATAGCCATGACGCTCTTCCTTCGCTACGCGCTCCATGCAGCGATGCTCTCGGCCGTGCTCGCTAGTTCGTCGCTGTTCGCTCACGCGCAAGAGGCAACGAACCCCGCTGCTGCCACGGGCACCATCGTCGTCTCCGTGTCCGGCGTCACCTCCGACGAGGGCGTGGTCGGATGCGCACTCTTCGACCAGGCGGACGACTTCCCGATGAACCGCGAGGCCGCCCTCAGCACGCAGGGCCACGCCGCCGATCCCGCAGGCGTCACCTGCCGCTTCGAGGGCGTGGCACCGGGCACCTACGCCATCGCGGTTGCGCACGACCGCAACGAAAACGGCGAGACGGACACCAACTTCCTCGGCATCCCGAAGGAGGACTGGGGCGTCTCGAACGGCGCGCGCCCCAACATGCGCGCCCCGCGCTTCGACGAGGCGGCCTTCGACCTGGCCGCCGGGCAGACGCTCACCCTTGCCATCGAGGTGAAGTGATGACGGCTTTCCAGCAGACATACGGCCCTTGGGCGGTCGTCACCGGTGCCTCGGCCGGAATCGGGCGTGCGTGCGCCGACGACCTCGCGCAGCGTGGCCTCTCGCTCGTCCTGGTCGCGCGGCGCGAAGACCGCCTCCAGACGCTCGCCGACGACCTTGCGGCGCGCCACGGCATTGAGGCGCGCATCGTACCGGCGGACCTCGCCACCAGCGATGGCCTTACCGCCGTTGAGAACGCGACGGTCGACCTCGACGTGGGGCTGCTCGTCGCCGCGGCGGGGTTCGGCACGTCGGGGCGCTTCGTGGAGGCCGACCTCGACGCCGAGCTGGCGATGCTCGACGTGAACTGCCGGGCGGTCGTCCGGCAAGCGCAGTACTTCGGGCAGCGCTTTGCGACGCGCGGGCGGGGCGGCCTCGTACTCTTCGGCTCCATCGTCGGCTTTCAGGGGACGCCGTTCTCGGCGCACTATGCCGCGACGAAGGCGTTCATCCAGACCCTCGCCGAGGGGCTCCATCTCGAACTCGCCTCCGCAGGCGTGGATGTGATTTCGAGCGCGCCCGGCCCGGTTGCCACCGAGTTCGCCGAGGTCGCCGACATGCAGATGGGCGCGACGGTCAACCCGGCGCAAGTCGCCCGCGCAACGCTCGACGGCCTCGGCAAGCGCGGCACCGTCTACCCGGGCCTGCTGACGAAGGTGCTCTCGGGTAGCCTCGCCTTGCTCCCGCGCTGGGGCCGCGCCCGCGTGATGAAGCAAGTGATGGGCGGCATGACGCAGCACCAAAGGGGCTAGTGCTCCTTCAAAGGGTGTCTGACGAGTCTACTCGAATGTGTTGCGTGTTGGCCTCGATCCGATACGGAATACGCAACACGTAATACCAAGTCCGCTTGATGAGTTGCGACCTGGGAAGCCGAAAGCCGATAACTGACAGCCGACGGCCCAAATCCGGCCTCGGTGCTCCGGACCGGTCGCAAGTCTGCTCCCGGATTTGGTATAACACCTGCTGTGACGCCGAACCCGCCAGAATTGTGATGAAGGAGCACTAGCCAGCCGCTGGTAGCACCGTTCCGCTCGCCTCGCCGAAGCCGATGCGGAGGCCGTCGCGCTCAGCGTGGCCACGCAACGTCACGCGGTCGCCGTCGTCGAGGAACGTGCGCGTCTCGCCGTTGGGGAGCAGGAGCGGTCGGGTCCCGCGCCACGTCCGTTCGAGGAGGCAGCCGGCGCTCTCGGGCACCTCGCCGCTGACGGTGCCCGAGGCGAGGAGATCGCCCGGGCGCAGATTGCAGCCGCCAACCGTATGGTGCGCCACGAACTGCGCCGCCGTCCAGTAGAGCCGTCGTGCGTTGACCTGCGTGACGACGTGCGGCGCGTCCATCGTCGAAGTTTGGAGCGCGACTTCCAGGTGCAGGTCGAACGCCCACAGGGCCCCCGTCTGGAGGTAGGGAAGCGGTGCCGGGTCTTGCACGGGCGGGGCGACGCGGAACGGCTCCAGCGCGGCTAGCGGAACGACCCACGGCGAGACAGTCGTGGCGAAGTTTTTCCCGAGGAACGGACCGAGCGGGACGTACTCCCACGCCTGGATGTCGCGCGCACTCCAGTCGTTGACGAGCACGAGCCCGAAGACGTGCTCCGCCGCGCCCTCGATGGCGATGGGCGCGCCGAGCCTGTTGCTGCCCCCGATTACGAAGCCGAGTTCGAGTTCGAAGTCCAGTTGGTGGCTCGGCCCGAATCCTGGTGCGCGGCCCTCCGATTCGGGGCGACGCTGGCCCGCGGGACGGCGGATGTCGGTGCCGCTCACGACGATAGAACTGGCGCGGCCGTGGTAGCCGACGGGGAGGTGCTTCCAGTTCGGCTGCAGCGCGTTCTCCGCGCCGCGAAACATCGTCCCGACGTTGGTGGCGTGCTCGCGCGAGGCGTAGAAGTCCGTGTAGTCGCCAACCTCCATCGGCAGGTGCAGCGTCACGTCGCGTTGCTGATGGAAGGCGCGGGCGCGGAGGTCGCTATCGTCGCGAAGCGTGGAGGTCTCGGCCGAGAGGAGGTGCTGGAGCCGCACGCGAACGGCGTCCCACGACGGACGTCTGAGTGCGAGGAAGCGGTTCAGCGAGGCGGCGTCAAACACCGACCCCCCGTTGCCGAGTGGCAGGTCCTCGAAGAGTCCCGCGTCCTCCAGCACAGCGAGGTCCACCACGACATCGCCGAGGGCAACGCCGACACGAGGCGGGTCGCCCGAGGGTGGCGTGAAGACGCCGTACGGCAGGTTGTCGAGCGGGAAGTCGGAGCCGGGCGGGACCTCGACGAACGAGCGGAGCGGGGCGGGCATGGCGGGGGAGCGCAGGCGAACGGGCCCGCAGTCTACGCATGGGCGAGTCTACTCCTCCGCTACGACCTGCGCATCGTCGGGGGCAAGGCGGCGTGCGAGGCGAAGGGCGCCTTCCACGGGCTCGGCCTGCGGACGGGCGATACGCCAGCGCGGGAGGTGCCGTAACAGCGCCTCGGCGATGCACTCGCGGTAGTAGCCCGGGGCGCTCAGCGGGCCCGTGAACGCGATACGCTTCTCGATGCCGTCGCCCGCGCGGGCGGCGAGCCAGCCGATCTGCTTCGCGAGCGCATTCGCCTGCTGCTTGAGGATGCTCGTCGCCACCCAGTCGCCCTTCTCCGCGGCTTCCGTCACGAGCGGGGCGAGCCGGGCGACCTCGGCAGCGCTGTGGGTGGGATAGCCCGTGAGGTCCGCCTGCGTAAGGAGACCGTGGCGTTCGGCGAGGAGGACGGAGAGGAGCGAGGGCGGCCCGCCGTCCATCGACGCCGCGAGCGTGCGGAGCGCGGCGACGCCGAGGGCATAGCTGCCGCCTTCCCCGCCGAGGAGCGGCCCCCAGCCGCCGACGCGCAGCAGGTCGCCGTCGTGCGTGCGTCCGTAGGCGATCGCGTCGAGGCCGACGACCATCAGCACCCCGCTCTCGCCAGCAAAGGCCGCCTCCAGGGCTACCGTTGCATCGTGCTCCACGGCCAGCGGTGCCGCGGCCAACGCAGGGAGACGGGAGGTCGCGAAGCGCTGCTGCAACTCCGCCCGCAGCAGATGTTGCTCCTCGAAGCCTGTGGCCCCCGCCACGCCCAGGCAGATCCCCCCGAGCGAGCGGACCGGGGCGACGAGGTGGGTCTGCACCGCCTCTTCGATCTGGTGCAGGAGACGCTCGGCCGTGTCCGGAGCCCCGTCGCGCTGGAGGTGGGCCCCGGAGCCGACACGGAGCTGGCGATGGGAGCCGTCGTCGGTGAGCACGCGCGTATGGGTGCTGCCGACATCGAGGCCGAGGAAGAGGAGGGGGGCAGGCATGAGCAGGCAGGAAGCGGGGTCAGCGTACGGGAACCAGGCGGAGCGTGGGGGCCTCGGCACCCGGACGATCCCGCACGCGGGGTTGGTCGAGGTTGAGCGCGTCGAGGGCACGCGCGAGGGGGCCTCGGGTGGTGATGGTGGGGTGGAGCGAGGTCGTGCGCGTCGGTGCGTCGGAGCGAATCCAGGCCGTCCACCCGGCCGCGCTGCCTTGCCCCGGAAAGGCAGGGGAGGTGCCGCCCGCGAGCGTCGTCGGGTGGCCGCCTAGGCTCAGACGGACAGGAGCATAGCGGCGCTCGGCCGGGCCGTGGACGAGCGTGTCGGTCGGGGAACTCCAGATCGGGAAGCGCCGCATCGATGGCTGCGCATTCTCCCAGCGCCACGCCGTGGGCTCCGAGCCGAAATCGGTACGCAGCGTGTCGAGCGCACGGGCTAGGCTGACGCGTGCTGCAATGGCTGCGGTCGAGTCCAACGCCAGGGGCGGGGTGTCGCGGTCTGGGCCACGGCTAGTCGTCCGCGCATACGTGGCGGCCCAGCGGTCAAAGAGCGTCGGCGCGATGGCGCGGGGGGCGTAGTCGAACGACCAGCCGCCGAGGTAGGCGTCGGCGTCTTCCATCGCAGGGGTAAGGTCGTCGTCGAGCGTGCGTACCCAGGATGGCACCGCCCGGGCAGCCCAGGCGCTGTAGCGGTCCGTGGCGAGGGTGAGCGGCGTGAGGACCGGGGCCGTGTCGAGCAGGTCGGACAGGCGGCTCGCCGCGAACTGGAGCGCGGGCTCGCCGCCGACAAAGGTGCCACCCGGGATCGGGCGGCGCACAGCAGGCGCCCCGAGCACGGTGGTTGTACCCGAGGCGTCGAGCCGGAGGCCATCCCCGTCGAACAGCGAAAACGCGGGGAGCGCCTCCGTAGCAGAGATTCGAGGGAGGCCGAGCTCCTGCGTGAGCAGGTGCGCCCACGCGCCCGTGTCGGAGGCCGCGCCGAAGCCGCGCCAGCGCAGCGCGAGGTACGGGCGCGAGGGGGCGGCTGTCGCGTCGCGGAGCGTGTCGGGAGCGGCAGTACTCTCGCTCAGCGTGTCCGCGCGCGCGACTTGCGGCTCAGGCGGCGTGGTGAGCGCTAGCACCCGGGCATCGCGGCGGGTCCCGACGAGTTGCTCGCGCCCAACGCGGTCGAGGAGCCGGGCGTGCTGCGTCGGAAGCGGCTGGTCGGCCAGGCTGGCCGCTAGCGGGCTCGTCAGCAGGACCAGCCAGCCGCTCGGTCCGTCGGGTCCCTGCGCGAGCGCAGCCGGGAAGACGACCGTGCCGGGGATCGTGGCGAGCGTCACCCAGCGGCCGCGGTGGGTGACCGTGACCTCGCTCACGAGCGGCAGCGCCGAGGTGCCGTAGCCGATCCGAACCATCCACGTGCGACCGGGGTCTTCGCCAGCCACCGCCACGTGCGGAGCCGTCCAGGCGTAGCTCGCGCGGAAGTTGCCCAGGAAGAGCGCCGCGCGGAAGAGGCGGTCGCGCCCTGCGAAGGCGCGGGCTTCGTCGCTGGCGGCCAGGCTGCGGAGGACGCTGGCGGCGACGGTGGTGTCGGCTGCAGCCTCGATGCCATCGTGCAGCAGAGCCGGTGCCTCGGTGCCGAAGTAGGCGAGCAGTCGCTCCACGGCGAGGGCGTCCCACGGCTGCCACGGCTCTGGCTCGACATCGCGCAGCACGAACTCGTCGGTCTGGGCCACGGCGGGCTGGAGCAGAGCCCGGTTGACGCCGGACGCATAGGCATCCAGCAGCGCCTGCTGCTCGGGCGGCAGCGCCTCGTAGGCCGCACGACCTTGGGCAGCGAAGCCGAGCGTGAGCGCGTGGAGGTCGTACGGGCGGGCCGCGTCCCCGAACCAGGCGGCGAGCCGCCCCGAGGCGGCCTGGCGCCACAGCGTCATCGTCCACGTGGCCTCCAGCGCATGGACGTAGCCGAGCGCCGCATACGCGTCGCCGAGCGACTGGGCCTCGATGGTGGGCCGGTCCTCCACCCAGCGCACCGTCGCCTCCGCGCCGAGCGCAGGCACGTCCACCCGGCCTGTCCGGGCAGGCGTCGTGCCGTAGGCCAACAGGCCCACGACCACGCTGACGGCGAGGAGCACGAGCACGAGTACGAGGAGGAGAGCGAGGAGGCGAGCAGCCATTACAAACAGCAACGACGGGTCAAGAACCAAGCACCGCCGAACGGCGCAGCAATCGCGGGCGTTTATGTAACGAAACGGCGACGCCCGCCCGCGAAGATCGGACGCGCGTCGCCGTCAATGTGGACAAAGATGGGCGAAGGGGCCCGCTATGCCTGCGAGGGGGCCCGGACGGGCAGTGCCTCCATCATCTGCCGCAGGATCGCGATCTCCTCGGCGTTGACGGTGTGCCCCATCCCGGCGTAGATCCGCTGGTCGAGGTTCGCGCCGAGATGCCGCATCACCTCACCCGTCTCCTCGACGCGGGCGAGCGGGATGTGCGGGTCGATGTCGCTGCAGCCGAGGAAGACGGGGGTGCCGTCGAGGGAGCCTTCGTAGTCGCGCGGCGTGCCCGGCGGGCCGATCACACCGCCCGAGAGCGCGCACAGGCCGCCGTAGCGCTGCGGGTGGCGCGCGACGTATTCCGAGGCCAGGCAGGCCCCCTGCGAGAAGCCGACGAGCAGGACCCGCGACCGGTCAAGGCCCGCCACTTCGAGGTCGTGGAGCACCGCGCCGATCCGTGCGAGCGCGGACGAGAGGTAGGGCTCGTTCTGCGTCATCGGGGCGAGGAAGCTGTACGGGTACCACGACGGGCCGTAGCCGATGGGCGCGGCCTGCGGGGCGAGGTAGGCGAGGTCGCTGCGATCCGGTGCGGCCTCGTCGGCGAGCATCAGGATCGAGCGGGCCGTCGCGCCGCGCCCGTGCAGGAAGACGACCGCGCCTGTAGCGGCGTCGAGCGGAGCACCAGCAGCGACGAGTGGCTGGTCGGTGTGAGGGTCACGCATGACGGTGGACGGTGGACGGTGGACGGTGGACGGTGGACGGTGGACGGTGGACGGTGGACGGTGGACGGTGGACGGTGGACGGTGGACGGTGGACGGTGGACGGTGGACAGGGTGCGGCGCGCGAAAAAAGTTCCGATGTGGCTTTCTGGCTCGCGGTTAGCGACGCATCTTCAATGACCAATGACCAATGACCAATGACCAATGACCAATGACCAATGACCAATGACCAATGACCCTCAAACCTGCAGGGCGGGCAGCGAGGCTTCGAGTTGGGCGCGGCGGGGCTCGTACTGCGGCGGCAGCTTGAGGGCCGAGCCCAGCGTCTCCAGGTCTTCGTCGATGAGGAAGCCCGGCGGGTCGGTGGCAACCTCGAAGAGCACGCCACTCGGCTCGCGGAAATAGATCGAGCGGAAGTAGTTGCGGTCCTGCACGGTCGTGACGCCGAGGCCGAGGCTCATCAACTGCTCGCGAACCGTCGCCTGCGTCTCGTCGTCGGGCGTGCGGAAGGCGATGTGGTGCGTCGTGCCGTGGCCGGAGCGTCCGCGCGGCGTGACCTGCGCGGGCGTCAGGAGGTCGATGTGGACGGCACCCTCGCCTGCGACGCTGAAGCGGGTACGACGGTCCTCGGTCGCGCCTTCCTCATAGCCGAACACGTCGGTGAGGATGCGGGCCGTGTCGGTCGGACGGTCCACGAGCAGCGTCACGCTGTGGAAGCGGCGGATGGCCGCCTCGGCGTCGTCAACAGGACCGTCGGTCCAGACGCGGTCGGCATCGCCTGGCTCGGATGTGAGACCGGGCGTCTCGATGAGCTCGAACGGCATGCCGTCGGCGTCGCGGAAGGCGAGCACGCGCTGGCCAAACCGCTCCGTCGGCGCGTCGAAGTCGACGGCGAGGTCAGCGAAGCGCTCCATCCAGGCGTCGACCGCGCCTGCAGGCACGGCGAAGGCCGTCGCGATGGACTCGCCTACGCCGAACGTGCCCGCCGCCGCCATCGGAAACGGGAAGAAGGTCAGGATGGACCCCGGCGTGCCGATGCGGTCGCCGTAGTAGAGGTGGTAGACGTCGGGCGCGTCGAAGTTGACGGTGCGCTTGACGAGCCGGAGGCCGAGCGTGCCAACGTGGAAGTCGACGTTGCGCTGGGGCGGGCCGGCGAGCGCAGTGACGTGGTGAAGGCCGAGAATCGGGGTGGACATGGCGGAAACAGGCTGGTAGAAATAATTTATCTGTTGTAACAAATAAAATGTTTTAGGTTCCCGACTGATCGTGCCTCACCCATGCTGCCACGCGCTGCGATTTCGAGCGTGGTGATCTGAGGGGCTGCGCTCGCACCATCGCCAGTCCTGCGGTCCTGCTTGTCTACGATGGGACGGCTCGTACAGCACGCCAGAGACTCCTAGAATCAGAATTTTTATTTGTGATAACTAGCGTTATTATTGTTAAGGTAACGTGTGTGGGCAAAACTGTTCATACTGTGTAGTACCTTGTTTTTCATAGCTAGAACGAAGGTGCCATCATGGTCCGACTCTCAATTGTACCAGCTCTAATCTTTGCAGCGCTTGCCTTCATGGCGGCGCCCGATGAGGTCGCGGAAGTGCCTGCTCCTGTGCAGCAGGAGGTCCAGGTAGTGGCCTTCGAGATGCCTGTGCCCACCGTGGCGACCAATGTGCTCGAAGGAATGCTGACGCCTCTGGCTGTGGGGCCCCCCCAATGCTTCCGGGTGTGTACAGGGTCTGGATGGGACTTGGCCACAGAGTGCTATGTAGGGTACTCGAAAACTGATTGCGGGACCTACCTGGGCATATGGTAGCCCCGCAACTTGCCCAGAGCGAGTCAATCGGAGGTCGTCACTGTTGGGTGGCGCCCTCCGAGTCATGTTTGGGAGCCGTGTGCGCCCACGGACTCCGCGAGCGCGCTCGTCTGGCTCCGCAGCCGTTCCGTCACCAGCGCCAGCATCCGCCGCCGTACCTCGGCGCGGTGCCGCAAGAAAAAGGCAAACTCGGGCTCCGTGCACAGCCCCGCGACGAACCCGTAGAGCGTGCGCTTGAACCGCGCGTCCTGGCGGAGCATCCGCACGAGGTGCGCTTCCTGGTCGGCCGGCGCAAAGCCTGGGAAGCCGGGCGTGGTGCGCGCGAGGTGGTCGGCCACGAGCGCGAGCAGCAACGGGTTCTGGAGCTTCAGCAGCGGACGGAGCGTCCGCGTCTGGAACGCTTCGAGGTCGTCGGGCAGGGGGGCGCCCGGTGTGGCCTCGGCATAGCGCTCTTCGTCGGGCAGCGTCGGGCGCAGCGCCAGCAGCGCTGCGTCACGGTTCGAGAGAGAGTGGTCGGGGCGTGTGTGGCCGGATGAGGAAGCGGCGGTGTGCATGGCAGGAACAGCGCAGAGGAGCGGTCGAGAGCAACGCAAAAGGGACGGCACCCACCGCGGCGTAGATCCCGTCCCCTACGTTTGTATCCGATGCTGGGTGGTCCTGTGCTGGGTCCTGCCGGACTGGCGCATGACTCCGACCGCCGCGTCAGACGTACTCCTCCATCCGGTGCGCGCCGAGGTAGTCGACGATGTGCTTGACCTGCTGCGTGGCGTCGAGGTGGCAGACAAGGATGGCGTCGTCGGTGTCCACCACGGCGAGGTCGCGCACGCCGACGAGGACCACGAGGCGGTCCTTCGAGCGGGCATAGCACCGGCCCGTGTTGTGCACGATCACGTCGCCGTCGGTGGCGTTGCCGGCGTCGTCCTTCGCCGAGCGCTCGTAGACGGCGCGCCAGTCGCCGACGTCGCTCCAGCCGAAGCTGCCGGGGACCACGTGGACATCCGCAGCGCGTTCCATGATGCCATAGTCGATGGAGATCTTGGGGCTGCGCTCGTAGGCGGCTCTAATCTCGTCCACGCTCGTGTCAGCCGGGGCCCCGATGCCCTCGAAGCAAGCGTGGACCTCCGGGAGGTGCTCCTTCATCGCGGCGAGGATCGAGTCGGCGCGCCAGATGAACATGCCGGAGTTCCACAGGAAGTCGCCCGAGTCGAGGAAGCGCTCGGCAGTGGCGAGGTCGGGCTTCTCGGCGAAGGTCTTGACCGGAAATGCCTGCGGCGCGGCCTCCCCGTCGCCGCCCGTTGCGGCGGCGGTGTCGTACTGGATGTAGCCGTAGCCCGTCTCCGGGTGCGTCGGCTCGATGCCGATGGTGACGAGCGCGCCCGGCGTCTGTGCCTTCTCGACGGCTGCATCGAGGACGGCGTGGAAGCGCGCGGGCTTGTCGATGAGGTGATCAGCGGGCAGCACCACCATCGTCGCGTCGGGGTCGAGCGCGTGGATGGTCGCGGCGGCGAAAGCGATGCACGGTGCGGTGTTGCGCGCGATGGGCTCCGCGAGGATGTTCTCCGCAGGCACGGCGGGCAGGTGCTCGCGCGACTGCTCGACGTACTTCTCGTTCGTGACGACGAACACGCGCTCAGGCGCGATCATCGGCTGGAGCCGCGCGAACGTGTTCTGGATCATCGACGACGCGCCGAAGACATCGAGGAACTGCTTGGGCTGGGCCTGGCGGCTGCGCGGCCAGAAGCGGCTACCGACGCCGCCGGCCATGATCACGGCATAGAGGGACATAGGAGGAGAGGGGTGTGCGAGGGAAATTCAGGGAGAGGGCGAGTCTGGGAGCCGGGGAGACGGCGAATTCGTTTGACAGCGCGCAGAGTGGCGGACACCTTTTCACTGCATCACTGCATCACTGCATCACTGCATCACTGCATCACTGCATCACTGCATCACTGCAACGCGAAGATACCCGCCTGGTGAGCCGCACTCCGACCGAACCCCGCACTGCTGGTTGGCATACGGCGCGTCCGCTCGTGCACGTCACGACGGTGCATCCGCTCCGCGACCCGCGCATCGCCGCAAAAGAGGTGCCGAGCCTCTGCGCTGCCGGGTTCGACGTGCGGCTCGTCGCGCGGCACACCCGCTCGGAGGTGGTCGATGTAGCCGTGGGTAGCGGTGTGGCGCAGGTACCGGTCGAGGCGCTCTCGTTGCAGGGCACGCAGGCCGGGCGCGTCGAACCGGCACGCCGAGCATTGCTGCAGCGCGAGGTAGAGCGTGTGCTCGCTCGCCTCCGTCCCGCCCTCGTCCACCTCCACGATCCCGAACTGCTTCCGCTCGGACGGCTCGCCCGGCAGCGCCACGGCGCGCGGGTGATCTACGACCGCCACGAAGCCGTTGACCAACGCCCTGGTCTCACAGGCCGCGCGCTCGCACGCCTCGAACGCTGGGCCTTCGGCTGGCTCGACCACACCGTCATCGCGGAGGCGAGCTATGCCGAGGCGCTGCCGCCGGGCACGCCGCACACGCTCGTCCGCAACCACGCGCTCGCCCCGGCATCGCTCCCGCTGCCCAAGACGGCACCGACCGGGACAGCGACGGCCGGGCCGCTGCGGCTCGTCTATGCGGGAACCATCAGCGAGGCGCGCGGCCTCCGCACGATGCTCGACGCAGTGCGGCAGGCGCGCGCCACCGGTCGTCACTGGCGCCTCGCGCTCGTCGGGCGCGCGCCCGTGCCTGCCGAGCGGGAGCGCGCCGAGGCGTTCCTACGTCGGCACTACCTCCACGACCACGTCTCGCTCGTCGGCTGGACCGAGTTCGTGCCGCCTGAGGCGATGCTCCCCTACCTCGCCGCCGCGCATGTCGGGCTCTGCGTACTCACGCCGCACCCGAACTATGTCCGCTCAATGCCGACGAAGCTCTACGACTACCTCCAGCACGCGCTGCCGTTCGTCTGCTCCGACATCCCGCTCTGGGCCGACTTCGCCTCCACCACCGGTGCAGGCCACGCCTGCCGCCCCGACGATCCAGCCGCGCTCGTTGCCGCCATCGACGCGCTCGTGCAGGGCGGCTACGCGGATCGCTCCACGGCTGCGGCCGAGGTCGCGCCGCACTACCGCTGGGACACGGAGGCACCGAAGCTCGTCGCGCTGTACCGGGACCTTCTCGCGCCCGACTGAACGCGCATCCGAGTGAACACGCACCCGGATGAAGCCTACGGGGTGAGGGTCCACGGCAGCCGTGCCTGCGGGACGGCATGCATCCGCGACGCCTCCGACAGCGGCGCGATCTGCCGCAGCCAGACACGTGCCTCGGGAGGAAGCGGGGTTGTCTGGACGACGGGGCTGCTTGCGAAGAACTGCCCCAGAAGGCGGTCGAAGAGCGGGGCCGGCTGCGGGAACGAGCGCAAGCGATAGCGCCCCGGTTCGAGCTCGGCCAGCTCCGCGGCCAAGGCGACAGCGCGGTCGAGGCCGCCGAGTTCGTCCACGAGCCCGACGGCGAGCGCGTCCTCGCCGGAGTAGACCCGGCCCTCGGCGAGCGCGTCTACGGAGTCGCGCGGGAGGCCGCGCCCGTCGGCCACGCGCTGGCGGAACGTCTCGTAGATGCGGTCCACCTCGCGTTCAAGCAACGCCCGTTCCGCGTCGTCGAGAGGTTTGGTGGGGCTGTAGAGGTCCGCGAACGGCGCCGTCAGGACGGTGTCGGTGGCAAGGTAGAGGCGGTCTTCGAGGAAGCCAGAGGCGTCGAAGAGAATCGAGAAGACGCCGATGGAGCCCGTGATCGTGAGCGGGTCGGCTACGATGGCATCGGCGGGCGCGGCGATGTAGTAGCCGCCTGAGGCGGCCACGCCCGCCATCGAGGCCACGACGGGCACGTCCTCGGTGGCGTTCACGATGGCGCGCCACATCGCGTCGGCGGCGGTCGCGTCGCCGCCTGGCGAGTCGATGCGGAGCACGAGCGCGGCCACCTTCGGATCGGCGAGCGCGTCGTCCACGGCGTCGATGAAGGTGTCGGCCCCGAGCGCAAGGCCGCCGAGGCCGTCGCCGCCGCTCTCGCCATTGAGGATCGTCCCCGAAGCGTAGACCACCGCGATGCGCGCGTCCGTTTCGAAGTCGAGCCCCGCACGCTCGGGCGAGGTGAGGAGGTAATCGGCGAGGCCCAGCGTTGGAAGGTCCTCGTCCTCGTCCAGCCCGAGCCGCCCCGCGAGGTGCTCGGTAAGTTCGTCCTCGTACCACAGCGCGTCCAGCAGCCCCGCCTCGGCGGCGTCGCGGGCAGCGAGCACGGCTCCGGTGTCGATCAGCGCCTCGACCTCCGATGGTGCCAAGCCGCGCCCTTCGGAGACGGCCTCGCGGAAGCGCCGCGCCCGGTCGGCCAGCAGCTCGCGCAGCTGGAAGGCGTTCGCGTCCGAGAGCGAGGTGCGCGTGAACGGCTCGACGGCGCTCTTGTAGCCGCCCGCCCGGATCGCCTGCGCCTCGATGCCGAGTTCGTCGAACAGGTCACCGAAGAACGTGAGCGAGGCGCCAAAGCCGGTGAGGTCGAACGACGCTACAGGCGGGGCGAAGATGCTGTCGGCGGCGGTTGCGAGGTAGTAGCCAGGCTGGTCGAAGCCGCTGGGGCGGCTGTGCGCATAGACGGGCTTTCCAGCCGCACGGACGCGTCCCAGCGCCGCGCGCACCTCCTCCAGCGCTGCCCACGAGGTCGCGACGCCATCGGCCTGCAGCCACACCGCCGCGACACGCTCGTCCGCTGCCGCCATGTCGAGCGCCAGCAGCACCTCGCGCAGCGTGGGCAGGTCGCTCGCTAACTCCTGAAACGGGTCAAGGGGTGCTTCCTCGCGCAGCGGCCCGGCCAGGTCCACGACCAGCACCGTGGGGTCGTCCACGGACGGCACGGGGTCTCCCGCGGCCACAATCGCTACGAGAAAAAGAAGCAGGATCCCCCCGACGAGCAGCAGGGCGAAGAGCGCACCGAGAAAGGAGGAGAAGAAGCGGGCAAAAAAGCCAGGCGAGGAAGCCATCAGCGGAGGGGTGGACGGTGGACGGGGTGCGGCGCGCGAAAAAAGTTCCGATGTGGCTTTCTGGCTCGCGGTCAGCAACACATCTTCAATGACCAATGACCTACTCAGCCCACACGGATCGCACCGTCGTACGGAAGGCGGTGTTGAGGCGATCCATGGAGATGGGGTCGGTGGGCGGCGGCGGGCTGGCGTGCTCAAGGCGGGCCAGTTCCGCCTGGATGAACGTCTGGAGCACGGGGATCGGCGCGGCGGCATCGCCCTCGCTACCCGACCGCTTGGCCTCGATGAGCGCATCGACGGTGGGACGGAACGAGCCCGGGGGCGATACGGCGTCGAGGAGCGCGCTGAACTCCACCGGGACAGGACCGAGCGCGGCTTCGATCCACCGCACAGCAAGGAGCGGACGAAGGACGTAGAAGTACTTCTTGGTGTGTACCTGCGGGCCTGCCAGATGGTCGTGGTACGTGCGCTTGGCCATGCTGCGGTAGTGGTGGTAGACCGCGAGCGGTCGGAACGCCGCCGCTGCCACGGTCTGCAGGTCGGGTACCACGGTGCCGTCCGCGCGGTAGACGATGGGCGAGCGCAGCCACTCCTGGGGCGATGCGTTCGACTTGCGCAGGAGGACGAGCGCCTTGCGGAGGTCCCAGCCTGCGAGGTCGAGGACGGCCCCGCTGGCCGACACCGAGATCGGCCGCCGAAGTACGTCAGGCCGCCGCTCGACGTTGACGCTGAGGTACCAGTCCGGCGGGCGGACGTAGAGGAAGCGCACGTCGTAGTCGCTGTCGGCGGAGGGGAAGCCCCAGGCGCGGCTGCCCGACTCGCACGCGTAAATGAGCCGCACGTCCTCCTCCGCCTCGATGGCACGAAGGCGGTCGAGGATCTCAGCACGGATCGGAACGGACACAGCAGGCATAGCGACGAAGAAGATCGGGCCAGGAAGAGGTACCGTATCAGGCCGTACGGTATAGGAGGCGATGGTTGTATTTCCTACCTTTAGCTTCATCCCGTCTACCCAGGCGGAGAGACGAGAGCTTGCCGGGCGCGCTCCTGATTCAGCGCACAGGCAGGGTGGTTCGCAAACGTACACACGCCGCGCACATGAAAACGTTGACCCTTCTTGTAGCCTTGGTGCTGTCGAGCGGCCTCTGCTTCGCGCAGGACGCGGTCGGATACGACGAGTTCGCGCAGTTGAGCATGGAGGAGCGGATCCGGGTCTTCAACGAGATCGACCTGGAGAACCGGGCTGCGATCGTGCGCGAGCAGGCGCAGCGGTGGCTGGCGAGAAACAGGGCGCGGCTGTCCGAGGAGCAGGTGGCCCTCTACGGCGAGATGCTCGATTTCATAGAGCCAGCCAAGTACGATGGCCTCTCACCCGAAGAAGAACGTGCTGCCATCGATCTGACAGAGTCGTTCCTCACGTTGTTCTCTTTGGAGGACTACCGAGACGCCTTCTCCAACGAGGCACCGTATATCCCTCCCATTGCAGATGAGGAAGATCCGGACTGACCCGGGTGGCTCAGCGCAGTCGGGAGGGGGGCGCGCGCACGCCGCTGGTACACACGCCGCTGCGCGAGCAGATGTGCTAGGTTCGGGCTCCGTATCTGACGGCCCTGTATCTGGCGTCTGCGCTCCCCATGGACTGGCTCCTCGCTCCGTTCGAGTACGACCTCTCGACCTGGCACCCGCTGGCGGTGCACCTGCCGGTGGTGCTGCTGCCGCTTGGAGCGTTGGCGGCGGTGGTCTATGCCGCGACGGGCGGCGTCCGACTCCGCCTGGGCCTGCTCGTGCTCTTCGCCGTGGCCTCGGCCGCGACCTGGTGGGCGGTCGAGACGGGCCAGCGGCTTTACGATGAGGTCGAGGGCACGCCCATCGTGGACGAGCTTATCGCGCAGCACCGCACCACGGCAGCCTGGACGCTGCGGCTGAGCGGCGTCGTGACGCTGCTGCTCGCCGGGCTGACGGGCTGGCGCTTCTGGCAACGGCAGACCGGTGCAGGCCCGCGCCGCCTCGCGGCCGACCCTCGTTGGGCACGTCTCGTAGTCGTCGTGCTGGCCGGGGCTGCCGCGCTGCTCGTGGCCTACGCCGGACACGTCGGCGGCGTCATGGTGTGGGGGCGGTGAGAAGTGCTGCGGTGTGGCCGTGTTGGAGTGCGGCTGTGGTTGTCTGAAAACCAAGGACGAACAGCGAGAGCATCCCACGAGTGAGCCATAGGGAAGCGGACCAGGGACCAAAGGCCGCAGGCCGTTCCCTTGAAAAACGGGTGGAGCGCCTTGCGTGGCAGAGCCTGGCGAAACGCGCTGGGGGCACTCCGGTTAGACGCCTGCTCCGTCGTCCTGACCCGCACCGGGGTGGCGGCACGACCTTTGTGCATGGGCTGTGTTGCCCGCCGAAGGTCCTCCGGTCCGCCTCCGGTTGCCATCCTGTCATGTCCAGCGCTCGCCACTCCGTTCCGCTTCGCCCGATGCCGCCCACGCTCTCCGAGCGTGAGCAGGCCATCCTGCGGCTCGTCGTGCAGCAGTTCGTGCAGACGGCCTCGCCGGTCGGCTCGCGCGTGGTCGCGGAGGCCGACGAGATCACGCTCTCGTCGGCATCGGTGCGCAACACGATGAACCGGCTCGAAGCGCTGGGCTACCTCGGTCACCCGCACACCTCCGCCGGGCGCGTGCCCACCGAACTCGGCTACCGCGTCTACGTCGATTCGCTGATGCAGGTCGCCGGGCTTAGCCGCGAGGACGAGCAGGTGCTCCGCCTCTCGCTCAACCAACTCTACGGCGACATCGAGGCGCTCACGCGCGAGTCGAGCCGCCTCCTGGGGCAGCTCACGAACCTCCTCGGCGTGGTGCTCACGCCCAAACTCGCCACCGGCACGCTCGACCGCATCGACGTGGTACCGCTGTCGTCGTCGCGGGTGATGTTCGTCCTTGAGGTGCGCGGCGGGCTCGTCCGCACCATCATCGCCGAGGCCGACGCGGAGCTTCGCCGGGCCGACCTCCCGCGCGTGGTGACGCTCCTCAACGAGCGGCTGTCTGGCCTCCCGCTCGGAGAGATCCGCCGCACCGGAGCCGAGCGCCTCGACGGCCTCGCGCCGCGCGACCCGTCCGGGCTCGTGCGCCTCGTCGTGCGCGAAGCCGACACGCTTTTTCAGGAGCCGCCCGACCGCCGTGCGCAGGTCGGGAGCCCGCAGCACCTCGTGGCGCAGCCCGAATTCCAGGACCCCGAGGTCGTGCGCGGGCTCATCCGGATGGTGGAGAACGGCGAGGCCGTCGTTCACCTCCTCGAAGCGAGCCAGCCGGGCGCGGACGCCGAGGAGACGACCGCCGACGACCCGAGCGCTGTCGTGCTGATCGGCCGCGAGCTCGCCACCGACTTGCCCGAGAGCGCCCCGGACCTTGCGCCCAGCTATGCCGTCGTGACCGCGCCCTACCGCGTGGGTGAGACCATCGGCCGGGTGGGCGTGATCGGCCCCACCCGCATGAACTACGGCCGCGCCGTCGCCCTCGTCGAGCGCGTGGCGACGCTCCTCAGCCGCACCGCTCCCTGACGCTCCCACCCGACGCCGCACTTTGTCCCGTTTCTGACGCTTCTAACCCGACCGGCGTCCTGCACGCCCCGCACATGACTCAGAACCCCATCAACCCCGACGCGCGCGACAGCGTGTCGCAGCACATCGGCACCAACACCGATGCCGCTGAAGTAGCCCTCCACGCCGTGGACGAACTCGCCGAACGCCAGCAGCAAATCGAAGTCCTCACCGACGAGGTGGACGCCCTCCAGCAGCAACTCGCCGAGGCGAAGGAGCAGGTGATGCGCAAGGCCGCCGAGTTCGAGAACTACCGCCGCCGCACGACCGCCGAACTTGGCCAGTCTGCCGAGCGCGGTCGCGCCGACGTGGTGACACGCTTCCTCGACGTCCACGACGACTTCCTCCGCTCGCTCCAGGCCGCAGGCGAGGCGGCCGACAAAGAGGAGACCGTCGGCCCCGCGTTCCAGAGCCTCCGCGAAGGCATCGAGCTGGTCTACCGCAAGTTCGCGGGCGAGCTGGAGAAAATCGGCGTCCAGCCGATCAAGACTGTCGGCGAGCCGTTCGACGAGCGCGTCCACGAGGCGCTCATGCAGCAGCCCGTCGAGGACCCGGAGGTCGAGTCGGGGACCATCCTCGCGGAGTACCAGCGCGGGTATGCCCTCAACGGCCGCGTCCTCCGCCACGCCCGCGTCGTCGTCGCCGAATAGCGCTGCGGCTCTGCTCGTTTTCGGTGCTGAACCCCTCTGCACCGCGGCCTCCTTTCCGTGCCCGTGACTGACGGCGGGCCTACCTAGCTCGGCTCTCTCCCCCACCGGCGCGCCTGCGCCCTCCGCCTCCATGCGCGACTACTACGACATTCTCGGCGTCGCTCGTTCGGCCTCCGCCGACGA
The DNA here is from genome assembly GCA_039177895.1 of Bacteroidota bacterium. Taxonomy (GTDB): domain Bacteria; phylum Bacteroidota; class Rhodothermia; order Rhodothermales; family Rubricoccaceae; genus JBCBEX01. Next base: position 2,477 of record JBCDFO010000024.1, on the reverse strand, counting down.
GATCAAGAAGGCCTACCGCAAGCAGGCCATGAAGTACCACCCGGACCGCAACCCGGGGGACGCCGACGCCGAGGCCAAGTTCAAGGAGGCGGCCGAGGCCTACGAGGTGCTCTCCACGCCGGAGAAGCGGCAGCGCTACGACCGCTTCGGGCACGCGGGCCTGCGTGGTCCCGCTGGCGCACCCGGTGGCGGACGCCCCGGGCAGGGCTTCAACGACATCTCGGACATCTTCAGCGCCTTCTCCGACATCTTCGGCGGCGACGTCCGGTTCGACTTCAACCAGCGCGGCAACGGGCGGCGCGGCGGACGCCCCGGCTCCGACCTGCGCGTGCGCCTCAAGCTCACGCTCGAAGAGATCTCCGAAGGCGTCGAGCGGCAACTCAAGCTGCGCAAGTACGTCGCCTGCGAGGTCTGCGACGGGGCCGGCGCGGAGGGCGGCGACGCGGGCTACGCCACCTGCCCGACGTGCAACGGCTCCGGCGAGGTGCGCCAGGTGTCGAACTCGTTCTTCGGCCAGTTCGTGAACGTGCAGCCTTGCCCGCAGTGTCGCGGCGAGGGGCGCATCGTGCAGAACCGCTGCGGCAACTGCACGGGCGAAGGCCGCCTCAAGGGCGAGGAGATGGTCACCATCGAGGTGCCGGGCGGCGTCTCGGAGGGGCAGTACCTCAACCTGCGCGGCAAGGGCAACGCGGGTCAGCGCGGCGGCCCGTCGGGGAGCCTGCGCGTCGAGATCGAGGAGGTCGAGCACGAGCACTTCACCCGCGAGGGCATGGACATCGTCTACGACCTCGCGCTCTCATTCCCGGACGCGGCGCTCGGCACCGAAGTCGAGGTGCCCACGCTGAAGGGCCGCGCCCGCCTCCAGATCGACCCGGGGCTCCAGAGCGGACGCATCCTGCGCATGCGCGGGCGTGGGCTGCCGGAGCTAGGCAGCAGCAGCCGGCGCGGCGATCAGATGGTGCGCGTCCACGTCTGGACGCCGCAGGACCTCTCACCAGAGGAGCGCACCGTCCTCCAGGACCTCCGCGACAGCCCGGCGTTCCAGCCGAAGAAGAACGGCGAGCGGCGCTCGTTCTTCAGCCGCGTGAAGGACGCATTCTCCGGAAGCTAGCGGGGGAAGGGCAGAGGACTACGCGGGCCGAACCCGGCGCGAGGCGCAGCGTTGACGCGCGTGCACCTCTCACCTGGCTTCTCTACCCTCATGTCCCACGCTTCGTCCGCGCCTCCGGGCGTGCCCGCTGAGGCCAACCTGGGCGATGCGCTCCGCCGCGCGATGCGACACGTCGCCAGCCCCGTCACCGTCGTGACTACCCGTGCAGGCGGCCTCGCACGCGGGGCCACCATCGGGTCGTTCACGAGCGTCTCGCTCGACCCGCCGCTCGTGTCGTTCAACGTCATCCACGGGACCGGCCTCCACGGCGTGCTGACCAAAGCCGAGGCGTTCTGCGTCCACCTCCTCCACGCCGAGCAGGGCGACCTCGCCACGCGCTTCGCCATGCCTGACCTCACGAGCGCCGAGCAACTCGACGGCCTCGACGTGCAGTACAACGCGGCGGGCGTCCCGGTCATCGCTGGCACGATGGGCGTGCTCCACTGCCGCCTCTGGGCCCGCCACGTCGCGGGCGACCACGACCTCGTGCTCGGCCAGGTCGAGCGCATCGAGGAGGGTGTTGGAGAGGAGCCGCTGCTCTACTACGCGCGCAGCTACCGCACCGTTGGCCCCGCGCTGTAGCGCGAGCCGGTGCTCGTTTCCATCCGCAAGCAGTGTTGGGTCCTATGCGGCACATAGTCGCACCCGTCACGCAGCAAAGAGACACCGTCGATAGCCAGCCTGCCACCTGCCCCCGCTGCCATGAAACACAGGAACTCGAAGGTCGAGCCCACAGAGGCGGTAGACGAGGAACCGGAGGTCTCAGCCGATACCGTGGCTGAGCTCCTCTTCGACTTCCTCCGCCAACTCTCGACCCTCTCCCTCGCGGCGGCGGGCGGCACCGTCACGCTTATGCAGACCGTGTTCGCCGACTCCGAGCGCCAGGGGCTGCTCGTCGGCGGGGTCGTTGCCCTTTTCCTCGCCGCCTTGTTCGCGCTCCAGACCCAGCAGGTCCTCGTCGAGCGCCTCGCCAGTGGGACCCGGACACTCCGTCCGAGTGACGGGTGGCTGTCGAGGCTGAAGATGAGACGGTCGTCGTCGAACGAGCAACGGCTGATGTACCTCGCGTTCGGGCTCTTCGGGGTCGGCATCGCGCTCGTGGGCATGGTCGTGGTCTACGACTTCCTCCTCTGAGGTCGTCCCAGCTTACGCGCCGCTGTAGCCGCACTGCGTTGTTCTCCCTTGCTCTGGCATCGCGTATCCTGCGCCTCGTTCCACTAGCCAGCCGTCCGCAGCGTGGCCACGTGGTCCCCTGCTGTTACCGCCCCCCTTTGTAGCGTGAGAGTCGATAGCAATCGTCAAAAGACTCGGAGTATCTCGTTCGAGC
>JBCDFO010000023.1:0-24607 GCA_039177895.1 Bacteroidota bacterium | reverse complement strand
GCGGACGTAGCAGAGCACGCCAGCCTGGTAGGAGCCACGCGCGCCGCCCCCGGTGAGGACGAGCGCGGAGGTCGGGTTGGAGTCGAGGGGCATAGGTCGCAGGTCAGGGGAGCGCAGGGGAAGGTAGGGGCGCGGGAGGGCTCGACGTAGCAACCGCGCGCCGTCCTACTTTCCGGCGGTCACCGGTTCTCGCAAGCTTCCTCTCCCCACCGTGCGCTTCGCCCTCCTGCTCCTCGTTCTCCTCGTAGGCTGCCGCGTGACGGCACCGGACACGCTCGCCCCCGCCGAGGCTACGGCCGCCGAAGCGACGGCCGCCGAAGCCGAGATTCGCGCCGTCCTCGACGCGCAGGTGGCGGCGTGGAATGCAGGCTCCGTGCGCGGGTTTATGGAGGGCTACGCGCAGACCGACTCGCTCCGGTTTGCCTCGCGTGGCACCGTCCGAACGGGCTGGGACGAGACGCTCGCGGGCTACGAGCGGGGCTACCCCGACGCCGACGCGATGGGCACGCTCGCCTTCTCCGACCTCGACGTGCGCCTCCTCAGCCGCGACTGGGCGCTCGTCTTCGGCCGCTGGCGCCTCGACCGCGCCGCCGACACCCCGAGCGGCCTCTTCACCCTCACGATACAGCGCCGCCCCGAAGGCTGGCGCGTCCTCTACGACCACACCTCCAGCGCGGAGTGAGTTTGGGTGCGCTCGGAAAATGCTCTCGTATAGCTTGACAAAAAAATTAGGCAACCAACTTCCCACGACCCACGACCCACGACCCACGACGCCATGCCCGATCTCACCGACACCACCGTCCTCGTCACTGGCGCGAGTGGCCGCCTGGGCGGTGTGCTCCTCCGCCACCTCGCCAACGCTGGGGCGACTGTCGCCGGGGTCGCACGCTCTGCCCCAAGGAACGCGCCCGACGGCTTCCACTTCGCCGCCGCCGATGCCACCGACGAAGCCTCACTTGAGGCGGCCTTCGCTCAGATCCGCGACGAGGCCGGTCCCATCGACGTGGTGATTCATGCCGTCGGCATGTGGAGCGGTGGACCGCTCGCCGAGACGACGCTGGCCGACTGGAATGCGGTGCTCAGCCTCAACCTCACAGCGTCGTTTCTGGTCGTGCGCGAGAGCGTCCGGCACTTCCTGCGAGACGGGAGCGGGCGCGTGATCGGCATCGCCTCGCGGCAGGGTGCGGACCGTGCTCCCGCTCAGCAGGCGGCCTACGGTGCCTCGAAGGCCGGGCTGATCCGCCTCCTCGAAGCCACCGCCGCCGAGCACGCCGCCGACGGCATCCAGGCCATCACCGTCGCGCCGTCGATGATTCTCTTCGGCGGTGAGGACCCTGGCACGCGCGGCGTTTCTGCGAAGGACGTAGCGGCCCTGTGCGCCTACCTTTGCACGGACGCCGGGGCCGGACACAACAGCGCGACGCTGCGGATGTATGGCTCGTTCTGACATAAGATTTATGTACGGCTTTTTAGATTATGCATCGTTTTCTTTCGTCTCTGACGGGACTCCTTCTTCTTGTTACGACAGCTGCGCCCTGCGCAGCACAGGGAGACGTTTGTACGCATGGCACAGCAGGCGCAGACCTTATGGGTTTGCTACACGCATACGCAAAGGGAGACTCTGAGGCGCTTGAGCAGATACTGGAAGGCTTGGCTGAGGAAGCTAATTACCTCGCTCACTGCTCGGAATTCTATGGCGAGACTGATGAGATTGTTATGGAGGTGAGTGCTCGCTACTTCAGCAAAACAGGCCAACCCGAGAGAGCTATTCGCATTATTAATATGTTTATTCCCTTCATTGATGAGAAGGTAAAGGCGAGATGGCTTGCCGCACGTGATGATCTATCCGGTGGTGGGACGTGGCCTTCTCGGGTTAAATCTTGGGATGGGACGTATTCGACGGCCTCCTTGCTCAGTCCTGATTTGGGGTACACAAGGCTGACTTGTGGGGGACACGGCGAAGAATATGGCTTGATCTTGGGAGACGGAAATCAAGAGACTCCATGGCGAGGTGAGACCGGTAAGGCGTACACCCTAGGATTGCGCTCAGTAACGTGGCTAATCGGGTACGGCTGGCCATACAGGGTGGTGATCGAGTACGGTGACGAATTTGCAGGCTTCGCGGAAGCCGCCGAGGCTTTGTGCGGTGAACTCTGATCTTGGGCTAATCCACAGCAACAGGCCGCCAGCCCGCGGCCGACAGTACCCAGCACTATCGTGCCATTGATACTGCTCTTTGATGCCGTCTCTGCTGAGGGCATAGCGGCCCTGTGCGTCTACCTTTGCACGGACGCCGGAGTCGGGCACAACAGCGCAACATTGCGGATGTATAGGGACGCGTAGCGGTACGGTCTGAAAGAGGGTCTTGGACGCGATTCGCCCAGACTTGAACGTGGGTTGCCAAATCGAGAGCACATGATGTCAGCCACACAGCGAGGTACTTGAACGATGAGCTATTCAATTGAACGAGCGGAACTCGTCAGCGACCAGATCCGGCGACTGGCAACCCAGAACCCGTTTCAGCTGGCGGGTCAGTACCGCAACCTCGACTTTTGGCTCGACGAGGCCGCATCCGCCCTGACCACGCTGACGACCTACCCCCAGCGTTTCACGAGGCTGAGGGACGGGACGAAAACCTGGATCGCCGAGCATGGCAGCCTCGTCGTGGACTACTGCTCGATCTGCCAAGGCCCCTGCGAGCTCGAGAAGGCCCGCAGCGCACCCCTGCCGAAGCGCACGTCGTCTCGGGAACGAAATGACGCGGAGAAAGGCATCCGCGAAGCCGTACGACTGATCGCCTTGCGGCTCTACCGAAGCCATTTCATCGACGAAGGCCAACTCCGAGAAATCGGCGGTCGATTCGAGTTCGACTTCGAGCCCAAGGAGCTTCGCAGGTCCGACAAGTACGAGCACGTCGAGCCCGTCACGTTCTTTCGTAGGCAGAAGCGCTCAGCATAGTCGGAAGTCGGCATGGAAGAAGGTCATCGGCGTCTCACGGGAGGGCGTCCCTCGTCTCGCCGCGATTCCTCCGAGGGGACGCCTTGGGGAGCCCTTGCAGTCTTCTATGGGATCGCGGTCTTAGTAGCGGCTCCGTTCAACCTCGGGCTCGTGGGTCTCTGGCTCCCCGGCGCGCTCGCCGACACGCCGCTTGCCACGCGGGCCTTCCTCCTCGCCGCGGCGGGTCCAGCCCTCGGCGTACTCGCCGCGCGGCGCATCGACCGGAGGACAGTCCGGCGTACGACCATCCTGGGCGCGGACACCAGGCTGAGCACGCTCACCGCGGTGGTCCCCCTCGTCGCGTTCGCGACCGTCGGCGGGATCGGCTGGCTGCTTCCCACCGTCGCGCTGATCTATGCCCTCGGCGAGGAGGTCGGCTGGCGGGGGTACTTGACCGATGCGCTTCATAGATATGCTCCCAGTGTGCGCTACTCCCTCGTCGCCTTAGCCTGGTGGCCTTGGCATCTCCGGTTTGAGACGCCATTCGACTGGTTTGTCTTTCCGTGGATCGTATTCGCCTCATCGTGGGTGCTGGGGCATGCGGCTCGTGAGAGCGGGTCGGTCCTAGTCGCGGCAGCCATGCACGCCACGGTCATGCTGCTCACCATGAGCGGGCCTCCCTCCCGGTCGCTCCTCCTAGCCGGGGGCCTCGCCTTAGGAGGGTGGATACTGCTTGGATGGCTATTCCCGAACCAGAGGGCGAGGGGAACCGAGGCGTAAGCGTACCTCAGTACTGTAGGCCCTACCGCGTCACGCAGACCAAGGGCGTGGTGGTATCTCGCCTGCATTGGGACTCCCGTCTGAAGAGCCTGTTGCACGCTGCAGGTGAACATACGGGGATCGCGTCGAGGCCGAGCGCAACCCCGGTGCGTCAACCTCGGCAAGGTCTTCAAACGCCACCCCAGAGCAACACGCGGGGACGACGAGATCCTATGTACACCGAGGTCGCCTCTCGGCGTGGCTCTGCGCCACAGTGACGAGCTAAAGACGGAGGGTGCCGCTGTCGATATGGGGGATACTCCGACCACTCTGCGCTTCGTGTTATGAGCCTTGCCCTAGCCATCGTTGGGACCCTCTCGCTCGCCGTCGGCTGCCTCTACATGCTGGTGCGCGCCTTCGAGGCGAGCCCGCTTTGGGGCATCGGCTGCCTCCTGTTTGGGCCGCTGCTCTTCGTCTTCACGTTCCTGTACTGGGACGAGGCCAAAGCTGGCTTTCTCGCCTCAGCGGCTGGCCTCGCCGTGCTCTTCGTCGGCGGGTCCCTGTAGGCGCTTTAGAGAGCCAGTAGGGAGCGAGCGCTACAGGAAGGACTCGGCGTCACGCCGGCCCCGAACTGACCGACAGCCAATAGCCGATAGCTGACAGCCCCTACCTCGGCGGTGCGATGTTCCCCCAGTGCGTCTCCATGCCGAAGGCGAGCTGCCTCGGGAAGGCGAGAAAGCGATTGCGGCGATATCTCCTGGGAGTGGTGAGGTAGGGCCGATGCGAACCGCCCTGTCTGTGAGAGCGTACGACGCCAACCTACAATCCACCCTGCCCCTCATGACTGAGACTACCGTTCGCGACCAGGTCCTTCGTGCTGTGCGAGAGATGCCGAGCGATGTCACCTTCGGGGAGGTCATGGAGCGCGTGTACATGCTCCAGAAAATCGAGCGGGGACGGCAGCAGATCGCTGCAGGCCAGGGCATTCCACACGAGGAGGCGAAGCGCCAGATGAAGCAGTGGCACGAGTAATCTGGTCACCGCAAGCGCTAGCCGACCTCGAAGCCATCGGCGACTATCTCGCCCGGGAGGCTCCTGCCTATGCCCAATCGTTCGTGGATGGAGCGTTCGGCGCGGTCGAGCGGCTCGCTGTCTTTCCGCGCTCAGGTCGCGCGGTACCTGAGATCGGAGATGTAGCCTTGCGGGAATTGATCCACCGGGGCTATCGCATTTTCCACATGGTCAGCGATGCCGAGGGAGAGCTTGAGGTTGAGATCCTCTCCGTGTTTCACGCAACGCGGCAGTTCGGCGGCGACGAAGGCCTCGAACTGGGTTGAAGCAACCCCGAAGCCGATGCTGACAGCCCTTACCTCGGCGGCGCGATGTCCTCCCAGTGCGTCTCCACGACGAGGCCGCGACGCTCTAGGTCGTCGAAGAAGCGATCCTTCGGAATGAGACGCTCCGGCGGGGCGGCGCCGCCCTCCTGCGGGACGGCCCCGGCCGCGATGAGCGTCGCAATCGTAGAGGTCGCGAACGCTGTGCAGCGGCGCATGGCGGAGAGGTTCGTCTGCTCGTCGTAGCGCGCGACCATCTCGTAGGTGAGCCGCTTCCACGCGTCACCCTGCCGCCCTTCGATCCTGATGCGCACGAGCACGGCGTCCTCGTAGGTGCCGCCGAGGCGCTTGCGGATCTGCCGCGTGAGTACGTCCCGGTAGGTGAGGTGCGTGCGGACGTCGATGGAGCGGTCGTCGGCGAAGCCAAGGCCGACGAGGACGCGCATGGCGTTGGCGTGACCAGGGTAGCGGATGAGCTTCGCATCGAGCGTGCGGACACGGCCCTGGAGGTCCTGGGGCAGCGTCGAGAGCATGCCCGAGGCGTAGAAGCCTTCGAGCTCGCCGAACGGCTCCGGGAAGCCCGTGCGTTCGAGGCCCGTGAGCGGCTCGACGTGGGTAAGTTGGCCGTCCTGGATGAGCGTCGCCGGGTGCGTGTAGTCGCTGAGGAGCTTGTCGGCCGAGTGCGCGAGGCGGTAGTTGAACGGCGGCTCTGGACTCACCGGCACGTCGCCGCCGCGGATGATGGCGGAGTCGACCTCATCGAAGTACTCGATCCCGCGCATGCACAGGATGTTGATGAGACCGGGCGCGAGGCCGCAGTTGGGGACGATCCAGCGGGCGCGGTTCTGCGCCGCGTCGCCCATCGCGAGGAGCTGCTGCGCGATGGCCTCGTCTCCGCCGAGCTCGCAGAAGTGCGCGCCGTTGCGGATCGAGAGCTCGGCGAGCATCGGGCCGAACTGCGGCGCGACGCACGAGATCACGAGGTCGCTGTTGGCGACGATGCTGTCGAGCGACTGGGCGTCGCGGGCATCGACCTGGTAGCACCGGGTCTTGTCGCCAGGCAGCGCCTCACGGATCTGCCGGAGCACGCCCGGGCGCGATTCGCAGACGCGCACGCGAGAGACGTCGGGGCGGCGGGTGAGGTCGAAGGCGATGGCGGAGCCGATGGCTCCAGCCCCGATGACCGTGATGCGCATGGAGGAAGGGCGACTGCCGAAGCGGGGGTTCTGGGAGATCCAGCCGGGCGTCCTCGGGGTCGAGCGGACGAGGGTGGACATAAGCGCAGCCAAAATACGAGGAGGTGGGGGATTGCACGCTAGCTGCGAAAACACGCAGGGTAAGCGCTTACACGAGCCAGTGTACGACGCGCAGCAGCTTCGGTGCCACCCTACGCGATGCTTACACAACGATCACATCCACAAAAGCCACACCGGGTCGCAGGGACAGACCTGCGCATCCAAGAGAGAGGGCGTAGGCACCGCAGCTGCGTCCCGACCGCGCCGGTGGATGAAGCAGCGTCCGGGGTTGCCGAGCGATGATCCCCGCCTTGACGGTCTCGCATTCGCCGAGGCCAGAGGGGTCTCGCAGGCACCCTGGTGGGTCTCGCCTGGCGACACCGTGTCGCACTGGCACAGCGCGGTGAAATCTCGGCACACGTGCACCAGCGTCTGCCGTGGGCTGCATCCGTCGCTATATTTCAAACACGGGGCTATAGCTCAGTTGGTAGAGCGCTGCAATCGCACTGCAGAGGTCAGCGGTTCGAATCCGCTTAGCTCCACACTCCCAGAATCGCCCCTCAGACGCCACCAAGGCCGATCTGAGGGGCGATTTGCATTCAGGGAGGCGCACCGTAAGGAAGGACCGGTGCCCACATAGTGCCTACAGCGGCACGCCGAGTGGTGTGGAGGATGGCACCATCAGTGAGCCTAAGCAACGCATTCTCCCAGACGAGACCCCCCACTGACGCACCGACATATGCTGACGTATGAGGGCAAGGAGTAGGGAGCAAAATCCCTCAGGACCCTAGGACACCGGATACTTTGGACACTAACCCCGCCTGACGCATGCGAAAGTGTCCAAAGTGTCCAAGGTTTCAGAGCACGCAGGCCGTTTTCGGCTTCGAGACCTACGGCTCCCGGACGTAGCCGAGCGAGCGCCAGCCCGACGCCTTGCGCACGTACTTCGCCCGCTCTGGCTCCCACGTCGTGAGGGCGTCCGCGAGTTCCGCGGTGCCGATCGTCGACGTGCGCGCCTCGGCGGCGTGTTCATCCGAGAGCAGGCAGAGGAGCGCGGCCATCGTCTCGAGCTCGTCCACGAGGACCGTGTAGCGGCTCGCGGCATACGTGGCCATCGCCTGCAGCACCGTCGCCGGGCCTTCGACGGCGAGTGCTGGGTGTACGATCCACGCCTCCCACTTCATCGCCGGGTTGAGGCTGTCCGAGAGCGGCACGAGCTCACCCTCTCGGTCGAAGGCGTCCTCGTGGTCTGCGATGTGGAGGTAGTCGAGGAAGAGGCACGGCATGGGGCTTGACGCTGGGAGCACGAACGAGACCTCGGTGAAGCGGCAGCGGTAGGCCCGCTCCTCAGGCTTCGCGAGCGACTGCAGCCACGAGGGCGAGTGGCGGGGGTGCGTGGCACGGGCCGCGGCGACGAAGCCCAGCCGAGGGCGGGCGTAGATGAGACCGGGCCGCATGATCTCGGCCGGCGCGAAGAAGAGGCCCGGCTCGTCGAGGAGGGCGGCGAGAGCGGTACGCGCAGGCTCCACGTCGTCGAGCGCGTCGAGGCGGATGCCAGAGCCCTTGCCGGAGCCGTCGGCCACCGTGCGGGCTTTCTGGTTGGGCACGGTGCGCGGGGCGCGGAGGCGGCGGGCGACCTCAGCGGCGGTCGTCGCCGCAAGGTCAGTCGTGGGTGTGAGGCCGGTCGCTGTAGCGAGGCCGGTCGTTGCGAGGTTGGTCGTGGGGTTGGGCAGCGTGGCTGCGGGGGTGGTCTTACCAGGAGTGGTCTTACCTTTCGGCATGGTGCTTGGCGGTTGTGGAGCTACACAGTTCTGCAGCGCCGGTGAACCCAGGCGACGGCTCGCGCTCTTTCGACGGATGGCGAGCCGTTCGCTGTTTGGGGTGTCTCAGTGAGCGTGTATTGCTGAGGATGCCCAGCGACGGGCGTAGCTCAGCTTGAGGAGTTCCTAGGCAGTCGTGCCCTGCTGTCTTGGCGCTGAGCGTCGATCAGCGAGGGTGACCGCGATGTGCGAGGTGATCGCTTCGAGCGAGGCTGTCCCGTTGGCCTCTTCGAGCTTCTTCGTCGCCTTGAGTTCGGCAGCGAGCTCGTCCACGTAGCTGGAGTACGACCAGCGGCGACGGGAGCGCACTTCGAGCACACAACCAAGGTGCTCGGCACGGTCCCCGTCTTCATCCATGAGGCTGTTCAGGATGACGGGTTCGAGGGCCTTCATCTCGGTCGTGAGCCGCTTCACCTCGGCTTTGAGGTGGAGGTAGCGGTCGAGGTCGGCGGGGTCGTCGAGCGTGCGGAGCGGACAGATAGGCATAGCGGGAGCACCGGGCCTGTGTGGCCCTCACGGTGCGGTCAGAGTTCGGAGAGAGCGAGGCGGGGGACCTCCCCCCACCTCTTTGGGTCGTTGACGAGGTCCTTCTAGACGTAGCAGGACGCGAGCGCCAGGTCATCGGTGTTGCGCATCATCTCGTCGTAGCGAGCGCACTGGAGTTCGAACTCGATAGCCGTCTCGACCTCTTCGAGCACGTCGGGCTCGATGGTGCTAGGGAAGGCGTTGCCGCTACCGTCTGTGAGGTAGGAGATGCGGTAGTCGTCGGCGGCGATGTCGGCGGTGACGCGGATCTGACCGTAGCGCGTCGATGGGATTGTGAGGCTGATCGTCATTGCAGGAACCGGATGGCTTGAGAGGATGGGCGTTGCACCGCCCTTGCTTGTTGTTGATACAAATATACAAACGTTGAGTTCCTTTTGTCAACACTTTGTTTGCACTTTCTTGTCAACGCAGCTAGCTTCTTTCCGCCCCGTTCCATTTCCTGCCGACCATGCGCAAAGGCCAGCGTCTCACTGACGAACAACTCCGCAAAGAAGCCCAGCGGCTCATCGACGCCTATCCCGACTCTCAGGCGGCCCTCGCCCGTGAGATGGGCGTGGACCGCTCCGTCGTCTCCCACGCACTCAACCACGATGGCGCGCAGGGGGTGTATGCCCGGATCAAGGTGATCGAGCACCTTAGCTCGTACACCGTCGAGAAAGAGACGGTGTACCGAGTTGAGCGCAAGGGCTCGGGTGCATAGAAAACCCCGGCGCGGTGCAACACGCCGGGGCCGGTTCCAGCAATGACCTCTCACGAGGTCACGCTGAGGCATAGGCTATGCTCGTGCCCCTCGAGTAGTTTCGCCTCCTGTGCGCCCGTACTACGCAGTTACAGGCTAATCCTACTGACGTGTCCACTTCTCTCAGGCTCCCATAGCATACCCCCTGCGAACAATGGAACTCCTTGATGCAGCCGAGACATTATCTTCTATTTTAGTCAATACTTTTGTGGTCTTCGCTGCAATTTTTGGTGCATACCAATTTAGGATGCATAGAAAATATCAAAATAGATATAATACATATGTCAAGTGTAACCACTATGTAAATGATAACGACGAAATATTACTAGAGGCAAAATACTATGTTAACAATCTAGGCGATAGACCAATTAGTCTATCCAGAGTTGAAATCAAAGCAATGAATGTATTAAAATTTGAGAATGGTGTAGCAATACTTGATTATAACAATATTATTTGCGAAAGGACAATAACAAGAAAAGATTTAGTATCTAGGGGGATATTTGATATTCAGGCTGAAGAAAGATCTATATTTACCATGAGGTGTCTACTCAACGATCTAGACCCGATCATAATGGTAGCATGTGAAATAGAGTGGGTATCAGATCGGGAACCCTCCACCTTTTCGTCGTTGTACATACGCGACAAGACGAGTTCCAGTGCAATTAGTGTTGGCAGTCAGGGTTATGCGGACTCGTAGTAGCCAGGCAGTCTTAGCACTCTTGCTGGCCCCCGTGAGAACTTAGCGGTCTCAAATGCCCGCATAAGGGCACTGGCACAACACCGGGCATCCCCAACCGTCTTGCCGCCTCCGTGTAGAGCGCCCACGTCGGCACATGCCCCTGGCTAGAATCCCGGGCGTAGCTCAACAGGCCGAGGCTGCGCGCAGCGATGAGCCGCACCTCCGACGACAGGCGCTCAGCGCCGAGACGAACACAAAGCGCTCCCCTCCGAACTCACGGAGAGGAGCGCTTTACCTTCCCAAAGGGCAAGCGAGGATCAGCGCGCCACGGTGAAGCGAGTGACCGCCCGTTCCGTCTCGCTCGCTACACGTACGATGTAGACGCCCGGCGTCCATCCGCGCACGTCGAGGTCGAGCCCGCTCTCGGGAGCACGCTCCACCTGGGCCACGCGGCGGCCTAGCACGTCGAACACCTCCACGCGCACGCCTGCTTCGGCCGCTTCGAAGCCAAGCACGAGGCGCGCGGTCGCTGCCGCCGGGTTCGGGTAGATCGTCGCTTCGGCGAGGAGCGCGTCCTCGGCAACGCGAGCGGCGGCCCCCTGCTGGAACGTTTGCCCTCGGTTCTCCGACCCGCGCGTGTGCCGTTGCCCCGCCGACCACGTGAAGTCGGCGTACGTGCTCCCCGCCCCTGTCAGTTGCAGGCTCTGGTTTCTCCCCGTGCTGCTCGTTTCGCGTACACCGATGTCCGTCGAGGCAAGCCCGGCGGCTGGACCATCCGTCGCCGTGAAGCTGCCCTCATAGGAGAGGAACTGAATCACGTCGCCGTCGGGGTCGACGAGCGCCACGCCATCGGGGGCCCCGTTCTGAAGGCCGCTCATGGCAAACCAGGCCGCTCCGAGCCCACCGCCCTCGGCGTCAAGCGTGCCCGTGAGCGTGCGTGTCTGGTAGACGCCGCCGCCGTTGCCGTTGTAGGCGACGAGGGTGTAGCCCGCCAGGTCGGTACCGGTCGTCCCTGCCACCTCAACGCCCTCGTTGCGGTCGCTCCCGGAGTTGTCGTAGTGGAGTTCGTTGATCCAGAGCACAACGGCAGGCTCCGGTGCCATGCCGTCTCCGAGCGTCTGGTTCGCGTTGGGAGCACCAGGCGTTGCCGCCTGTGCGGCCTCCCATGCAAAGTCAGCCGAGGTCGTCTCGACCGGGTCCCCCACGCCACCGAGTTGGAGGCTATAGCCGACCGGGGTTGACGACGTCTCCTGCACGCCGACCTCCGTCGAGGAGAGCCCAGAGGCAGGTCCGTCTGCGGCCGTGAATGTGCCCTCGTAGGAGAGGAACTGCGCCACCGTACCCGAAGGGGTCACGAGCGCGAACCCATCAGGGCTGCCGTTCTGCATTCCGGCGATGGCGAACCACGCGGTTCCATAGCCCCCCTGCTGGTCCTCGATCACGCCCGAGAGCGCGACGGTGTTGTAGGACGAGCTCCCGTTGCCGTTGTAGAGCACGACCGAGTAGCCTGCGAGGTCGGTACCGGCGGGGCCAGCGACCTCGATGCCCTCCCCTGTGTCTGAGCCTGCATTGTCGTAGTGGAATTCGTTCACCCACACGAGCAGAGAATCACTCGGTCCCGGCGGCGGGTCGCCAGGGCCCCCGATGCCGCCAGCGGGCAACCCGAACGCACGACGCGCGAGCGTGGAGTCGAGCACGAAGGGGTTCTCACCGCCCTGCCGAATCGCGATCCACGAGGAGCGATCCCGCTCCGGTTGGTCAGCCGGGTCCTGGTAGTGCCAGCGCACGAGGTCGTCTTGCTGCACGGCAAAGAACGGAGCATCAGCCGAGGGGTAGATCGCGTAGAAGTAGAACATGGCGCGGGCGGCGTTGCCCGCGTGGTCCTCCCGTGGCTCGAACCGGCCTGAGTAGGACGGGTCGGGGTGATCGTTGGCCTTCTCGCTCCATTCGTCGAGGGCAACTGAGGGCGTATTGCTCTGGGAGGCGGCCTCGCGATACCAAGCGTCCGACTCGGCGTCGGGAATCTCGGCGTAGGGGTGGTTGCTCCGCGAGGAGTTGACGTTGGCCTTCGCCGGGAAGAGGTTGTGGAGGTCGCTCCGAGCGGGCTCGCTGCCCGCCCCTAGAGACTGTGGGTAGCTGTGCTCTGCGTTCACGCCCTTGTTGAAGGCGTCCATGGACGGGTCCGCGCCGGGAGCGAGCTGGATGCAGAACTGGGTGTAGGCTCCGCAGACGGCCCCGTTCGTGCGCTGCTCGTAGGCGTAGAGGGAGTCACGGGCCGGACCGTAACCGAGTGTGAGCGCCGGGGTGAAGTCGGCGCGGATGGCGTCGAGGAGCGGCTGGCCTTCGAGACCGGGATACAAGACGGTCTGAGCCTGCGTGGCTGGGAGGGCGAGGAGTGCGGCGAGAACGAACGTCCCGAGCCAGTTCAAGGAGCGCGTGCTAGGGTGTAGCAACGAGTTGGGCATGGGCAGTGGAGATGAGTAGTGGTGTGGGCCCCACGTATCTCTGCAGAAGCGCTCGCCTGCGGCCTCGAAACGAAGACGGCCTGGGCATGGTGGTGCCCCCAGGTAGCGTTTCGATCCGGTGATACTTGGGCTCGATAGGTATCGCCGCCCTGGTGTTCTCTTAGACAGCCCTCTCCTTCTCAGAGGAGATAAACCATTGTGAGTATGAGGATACAGACCAGACGACTGCAGTAGGAGTGGGTTCACCGCTCCTGTGTTCAACTACCGTACCGCATACTCACAGCTTCTCCCGCTCGGGCTCCCAGCAATCAGGCTCGTGCTCGGCCGTCCCTCGCTACGCCTTCAGTAGAGACGGGCACCCTGCCCGGTACGCCAAGCCGCCTTGCTGCCTCCGTGTAGACTGCCCATGTCGGCACGTCTTCCGCTGCGTCGAGCTCGTAGAGCGCCCTGAGCGTCTCCCGCGCGAGGTCGGCCGCGTCGTCATACCACTCCGGGAGCACGCAGTAGCCCTCCACGTCGACGAGCGCACCCTCAACGGTCGTAGCGGGGGCGAATACCCGGCGGCCGGTGCGCAGGCGCACAGCATCCCGTAGCGCCTCGCTCACGGCGTCGCCGTCGGTGTAGGGCGTCACGGTCCTGTCGGTGCCTGCAGGGACTGCATGGCACTCGGAGGGGCGGAGCCAGAGGTTCGGAATAGACTTGAAGCTTGTACTGCCCATGGAATCAAACCTTGATGAAGCTCCGACAGACGACTCACCATCATCTCTAGGTATCGGAAGCACCAATTTAGTATGTCGTGTGCGCGCAATACTTGCGATGTTACACCTGCCCAACCTATCGTTCAGAGCTTTGGGTCACCTTTCTCGGCAACGGTTATGTCAACTGTATCACCTACTCTGATCTCATCCAGGCGCCTTCAGCTACTGGTGTTTGCTCTTATCTCGATCACAGGCTGTAGACCGTCATCATTGACGACCGTGCAAGCGTCTAGTTCTGCAGAGCCCCATTCAAGAACTGAGACACACAGCAGCAGGATCGTCTCAGAACCAACTATCGTGCATGAGCTTCTCGACGATGAGCTACGCTTTCGGTACGAATGCCAAGAGAGGAATGGGGGCGAATCGCATTCTATGTGGATCAGCAGGCTAGATGCGCTGCTTGAGAAGGCCGGAGATCAGCTGGAAGTTCTCGGTGTTGCAGACTGGAGTAAAGCGAACCCTACCGAAGCTGAGGCCGCACTACAAGTTATTGATCGCACTCTAGCAAGCGAAGGTTACGCGACATGCATTAGGACCGAGCTTCTCTCGACTTCCTTTTCGGAACCGATTTCCCTCTCGTCCCCCCTTGACTTCTACATGAACGTAGAGGGAAGAGATTGTGCGTTGCTTCGCTTTCCTTCATACCGCCGAGAATTCATTTCTCGGCATTGGCGCACAGGCCTAAGCCCCATTGACTGCGACCTCGGAGCGATGCTCTACATAGCCATCGCACAGCGAGAAAATATTCCCCTTTCATTTGTTGATGTTCCGGGCCATAACTTTATACGCTGGAATCTAATCGATGGCACATATATAAATTGGGATACCAATGACGCATCTGTGTATGCAGACGATGAATATCGATCAGCTGTACCACTCACAACATCAATCAAATTTAGTGTCGAGGAAGAAATAGCAAACAAATACCTGGTCAACATGAGCCTCGAGGAGGTGACAGGGTACTATCATGGCCTTCTTGCAAACTACATAAACCCCCAACATGCACCCTGCATCGAAGAATTATTCAACATGCCCAACTCTGAAATCCAAAGGACCCCCACATCAATTAATAATTTCGCCTGGGCATTTTCGACTATGGAATATTTTTCCAACACTGCGTATGTCCAAATTGCTATTGATTTTGCTGAGCGCGCAACTTCCATCCGACCTCAAACATCAGTGTATTGGAACACACTCTCTTGCGCCTATGCAGCCGCAGGTCGATTCGATGATGCAATTAGAGTTGAGTCTGAACAGGTCTCTAAGCAATCTCTGCGAATCGAGAGTTACCGCAATGGCCAGAATTGTTATATCGCCAGCGTTGCATGCGGGGGAGACTGTCAATAGACACCCGGCTGCTTCCCTAGATTGATCCGCCGGAAAGAAACGGAATGTTAGCCCCTGTTCTCGCGCCCTATCCCCAGCGAGGACAGTAGACTACAGCCGGAACGTTTCTCACCGTTCTGGTAGGCGAAACCAGCGGACAGTTTCGGACAGTACGAGCCCGTCTCGAAGGGCTATCCGCATCGGAGACAGGGAGATAGAGCCGGACAGTTCGTCCCGTCCTCTTTTTTGGGTCCGTTTTGGTCGGACCCCCTCTCAACATGTCTCGATCTACCCCAGATCCACCGTAGATCCACCGCACATCCACCGCAGGTTTTGAGCGGCGAGGTCTTCGATTCCCCTCTGACTAGTAGCGGTCTGGATACGGTTCGGTGCCGGTTCGCATGCACGAAGCCCTGAACCGGGCTGATCCTGGGTACCATCGGGGTACGTTTTGGTATACATCCGGCCAGGAGGGTGACGCTAGACGTCTTGATCGATGCCCAAACCGGTGCAGCTTTGGTGTAGGTCTGGTGTAGGTGTCGGCCAGATCAGAGCGTAGGGCAGGGCACGCTCAAGCTCGCTGCTATAGTGGAGCAGGGAGACAAACACAGATGCCGAAACCCAACGTCCCCAACAGTGCCCGGGAATAGGGGCGTGGCTTTGGCGAGCGAAGACAGCTCTGTTGAGACAGGCGATGCAGAAAGAACTGGACGTACAAAGTGCAGCACACGTATGCTAGAGGCATATAGCTCATCCACGACTCCTGTGCTCATGACTGTGCCTAGCTCTAGCCATTTCCGCTCTTTTCGCGCTCGTGCTACCCGGCGTCTCGCATGGCTACGTCGCTCTGCCGCTGCTGGCACGCTCACGCTCGCTATGCTGCAGGGTTCACCTAAGGCTTCAGCCCAAGCACCTGTACCTGTCGGCACCGAGTTCTTAGTCAACACCTTCACTCCTAACAACCAGAGCCATCCCTCGGTAAGCGTTGCTCCCGATGGCGACTTCGTTATTGCCTGGCAGAGCGATAACCAAGAAGCCAACTACGGCATCTTTGCGCAGCGCTATGCTGCTGACGGCACCCCGCAAGGGAAAGAGTTCCAGGTCAATACCTTCACCGAGGGTAACCAGCAGTACTCCTCTGTGGACGTCGACGCCGACGGTGACTTCGTCATCGCCTGGGAGAGCTTTGCACGAGACGGTAGCAACTACGACATCTTTGCGCAGCGCTACAAAGCCGACGGAACCCCGGAGGGAAGCGAGTTCCTGGTTTATACCTTAACCAGGAGAGATCAAAGGCGTCCTTCGGTAGGAGTTGACGCCGACGGTGACTTCGTCATCGCCTGGCAGGGAAATAATCCGAACGGGAACGGCGTCGACATCTACGCGCAGCGCTATACCGCGGATGGCACCCCTCAGGGTAGCGAGTTCAGAGTCAACACTTACACCCCTAGCGGCCAGACACTTGCCTCGGTGGGCGTCGATGCCGACGGTGACTTTGTCATCGCTTGGCAGAGCGATGGCCAGGACGGCTTCGGCTTCGGTATTAACGCGCAGCGATTCGCAGCCGATGGTACCCCCCAGGGGAGCGAGTTTCAAGTCAACACTTATACTGCGATAAATCAGAGCCATCCCTCAGTAGGGATCGACACCGACGGCGACTTCGTCATCGCTTGGGGAAGCTTCGGCCAGGACGGTAGCGACTATGGTATCTACGCGCAGCGCTACGCGGCTGATGGAACCCCGCAGGGTGGCGAGTTCCAGGTCAACACCTTTACTCCGATTACACAGGGCCGCCCCTCGGTTGCCGTGGATGCTGATGGCGACTTCGTCATCTCATGGTCTAGTCTTTATCAAGACGGCCACGACTACGGCATCTACGCGCAGCGCTATGCATCCGACGGTGTTCCACAGGGCCCGGAGTTCTTAGTCAATACGGTCACTCCGGGTAGGCAGCGCTTCTCCTCAGTGGGCGTCGACGCCGATGGTGATTTCGTAATCGCTTGGCAAAGCCTCAGGCGTGACGGGAGCAGCTTCGGCGTCGCAGCGCAGCGCTATACCGTACCAGTGGTGAGTTCGCTTTCGGAGATAGCTGCCGGCTGCGAGTTCCAGGTCAATACGTTCACGTCAAGGCGCCAGGAGCACCCTGCCGTGGCCATCGATGGTGATGGTGACTTCATTATTACGTGGCAAAGTGAACGGCAGGACAACCCTGATGCTTCTGGTAGTGTCCATGCACAACGCTATGCTAGCGACGGGAAGCCGGTGGGCCCCGAGTTTCTAGTCAACACCGAGACCTTAAGAGATCAGCAAGACCCAGCCGTAGCAATGGATGCGGACGGCGACTTTGTCATCGCATGGCGAAGCTCTAACCAGGACGGCTCAAGCGAAGGTATCTATGCACAGCGGTATACATCGGATGGCATCCCTGCTGGAACTGAGTTTCGCGTTAATACAGAGACTTCAGAAGCACAATTCGACCCTTCAGTAGCAATGGACGCCGACGGTGATTTCATTGTCGCATGGACGAGTCTCTACCAGGATGGTGATGGCTACGGCATTTTTGCCCAGCGCTTCAATGCATCAGGGGTCGCTCAGGGTACGGAGTTTCAGGTAAACACGTACACAACAGATAGACAGTTTAGATCATCTGTCGGAATGGATGCAGATGGCAACTTCGTCATTGTGTGGGAGAGCCGTGGACAAGATGAGCCTAGTGCAACAGGAGGCTATGGCATTTATGGCCAGCGATACGCAGCGAACGGTACTCCTCAAGGCAGCGAGTTTCTCGTCAACACGGTTACCACATGGTTACAGCGTGATCCTTCAATAGCGATGGACGCGGATGGTGACTTCGTCGTCGTGTGGACAGATTCGTACCAGGAGGACTACAGCGATGGTATATACGCTCGGCGCTTTGACGCCAGTGGTGTTGCCAAAGGAGGCGAGTTCAACGTCAACACCGTTTCCACGGGTGGTCAGCGTACGCCATCCGTTGCCATGGACAGTGATGGTGATTTTGTCATCACATGGAGCAGCCAGGATTCGAACTCCTCCAACCCACCATTGGACGAAATCTATGCGCAGCGTTTTGCCCGTGATGGTACCCCACAGGGTACCGAGTTTCGTGTCAACACCTATACCACAGACCCACAGGTAACTCCAGTAGTGGCTGCGGATGCCGCCGGTGACTTCGTCGTAGTCTGGCGAAGTGGAGAGGCCTTCGGGGCTAGCCAAGACGGCTCAGCCTATGGAGTCTTCGCCCAACGCTACGCCCTCACGCAGCCCTCAATCGAGGGGGGCACTTATTCGCTTCCAGTCCTCGGCTTTGAAGGCTGGCGCATGCTCGCTCAACCCAACGGCACCACGCTTGCAACGTTGCTCTCTTCGGTCTGGACCCAGGGTCTCCCCGGCGCTGATACTCCCAACGGTGAAGCGAATGTTCTCATCTATGACGAGAGCAATCCTGCTGCTGACGAGGACATCGGTTTCATCGCGCCTACTTCGCTCGTCACCTCTACACCCGGTCAGGGCTTCATCGTCTACCTCTTCGCAGACGACGACCCTACTGACGGCGAGGGTGACATCGACGGCGGCTTCCCGAAGGCCCTCTCCGCCCCCTACACGGCACCGGTCGGTACCGTCTCGCCCGCCGCCACGTTCACGGACAACGGCACCCCCGACGCCGACGGCTGGAACTTGCTTGGCAACCCCTTCGCTGAACCGCTTTCTTGGGACGCCGTCCGCGCTAATGCAGGCTTTCAGAACGTCGAGGCGACGGTCTACGTGTGGGACCCGAAAGCGAACGCCTACCGAACATGGAACGGTTCATCGGGGGACCTTCTGGGTGGCGAAATAGCAGGGGGGCAAGGCTTTTTTGTCAAGGCGGCTGCTGCAAACCCCGCGCTACCCTTCACTGCAGGCGACACTGGCATTATCGACGGCCGGACGTACTCCGCCTACAGCCGTGTAGGCACGCCCTTCAAGCTCGAGTTCGAGCTCGACACCGAGATTGGACAGGCGCGCGCGTTCGTCGAGGCGGGCTTCGGCGGCGAGCAGGCACGCGACGGCAAGGACGGCTATCTCTTGGCTCCGCTCTCCGGCACGTTCGCGCAGCTCTACACGCGACCGCTCACGGAGGACGCCGCCGACCCGCTTGCGATCAACAGCCTCGACCTGGACGCGCTCACTGCTTCAGAGACTGCGATAGCCATCCCGCTGGGCGTCGCCGCCTTCGAGGCCGGCGGGCCTGCAGGCGGCACAATGACACTGCGATGGCCGGAGACGCTCCTCCCGGAGGGCTGGCGCGCTGAGCTACACGATACCAAGACTGGTGCCGTCGTAGACCTCACTGAAGTCGCCGAATACACGTTCACGTTGGAGACCGCCACCCAGCCAGACGCGCCTGAACTCGCTGCCTCTGAGCCTACTCCAGGCACGCAGGCCGTACCTCCGCTCCTCGCGCAAGGCCTGACGAACCCTGTGGCTCGCGTGGCTGCAGCTGACCGCTTCGAACTCGTGCTCACGCCTGCGAGCGTCGTAGCCACGGATCCGGACACAGGGATGCCTGGGACTCTCACGCTCGACGGCAACTACCCGAACCCCTTCTCAGGCGAGACGACGCTACGCTATGGCCTTCCGGAGTCGGCGACGGTGAGCGTGGCTGTCTACGACGTACTCGGCCGCGAGGTGCTCGTGGTGCAGGACGGTCTGCAGCAAGCGGGGTGGTACACGCTCAGCGTGGACGCAGCGTGGCTCCCGGCGGGCGTGTATATGTGGCGCGTGGAGGCGGTGACGGCTGCCGGGCGGGAGGCCAGCACGCGCCAGATGCTCATCGTGAAGTAGTCCGCTCGATTCCCCCTCAAATTGGTAGCGTTCTGGATACGGTTTGGTACCGGTTCTACGTCCGGACAATGCCCTGAAGCGTGCTGACCCTGGGTGCCATCTGGGTACGTTTTGGATACATGAGCCGGGTGCCCGCACACGAGGACTCCTGTCAAGGTAGGAGCCTCAGAAACCTTAACCGTGGCTCCGGGCTAATCCGGACCGTGGCCACAGACACCTAGCGTCGCCTCCCGGCCGCCAGCGAATCACCTCCAACGCATAGCCTCGTCTTGCTCAAAGCCTCCGCTCTATGTCTTCTCCCATCGCTCTCGTCACCGGGGCCAACCGCGGCATCGGCCGCGAGGTCGCCCGCCAGCTTACCCAGCGCGGCTACCACGTGATCCTCGGTGCCCGCACCCTGGACGATGGGCACGCGGCAGCCCAGGCCATCAACGCCGAATCACCCACGGGCCACGCCGAGGCGATCCAACTCGACGTGACCGACCCGGCGAGCATCGAGGCAGCGCGCCTGGGCATCGAGGCGCACGGCCGGCTCGACGTGCTCGTCAACAACGCCGGGGTGGACTACGACACCGACCAGCGCGTGCTCACGGCCGACCTCGACCGAGTGCACCGGGTGTGGGCGACGAACACGCTCGGCCCCTGGCGCCTGGCGCAGGTGCTCGCACCGCTGCTGCGCGCCTCGCCGCATGGGCGGCTCGTGAACGTCTCCAGCCAG
The DNA here is from genome assembly GCA_039177895.1 of Bacteroidota bacterium. GTDB lineage: Bacteria > Bacteroidota > Rhodothermia > Rhodothermales > Rubricoccaceae > JBCBEX01. Next base: position 4,449 of record JBCDFO010000023.1, on the reverse strand, counting down.
GCGGGTCAGCTTGGGAGCCTGGGCGCAGGTACGCCCGCCTACAGCCACTCGAAGGCCGCCCTCAACGCCGTCACGCTCATGCTGGCGAGCGCGCTCAAGCCCGACGGGATACTCGTCAACGCGGTCTGCCCGGGGTGGGTGCGCACCGAGATGGGAGGACAAGCCGCCCCCCGCTCTGTGGTAGAGGGTGCAGCGAGCGTCGTCTGGGCAGCCACGCTACCGGACGACGGGCCGACCGGGGGCTTCTTCCGCGACGGCAAGCCGCTAGCGTGGTGACCGCTGATCGTGATCCACATGGACGGGTCACCGTTCCAGTGCTGCCTTCACCTCTTCGGGACTGCACTCCATCATGATGGCGAGCCGTCGGTAGAGCCCGTCGAACTCGTGCGCGGTCTGGCTGCTCCGGTACGTGAGGTCGTGGCAGTTGCGGCAGCCGAAGTACCGCGCTCCCGGTGGAAGGTAGAGCTTGCCACACCGTCGGCCGCAGGCCCGTCCGTTCTTCAGGAGCGGGCAGACGAACCACACCCGATGCCCGCCGAAGTGCAGCGGCGTCCGGGCGAGGCGCACCTCGTAGTCGATCACCTCAACCGCGCGGCCTCGCTTCCCTAGCTCGTCTCGCTTCTCTAGCTCGTCTCGCTTGCCCCTCTCGTAGCGCAGCCGAAGCACGCCCGGCACGGGGTCGGGGAAGAAGTCGTAGCCGATGCTCGCCCGCTCCTTCCGCTCCTCGCCTGTCCCCCGGTGCCAGGTGAGCGAACCCGACGCCGCTCCCCCTCGGAGCACCTCGCGGATCGGCCGCGTCGGAAGTGTGAGGCCGTCCTCGATAGTGCGCCGCTTCGTGTGCTGCCCCCACCGTGTCGACCCGTATCCGCCCACCTGGACCTCGCACGTGCTCAGATTTTCCTAAATCAGTTGACCGTACCAGTACGCTTCGGCTCCCACCCTTCAAATCTGCTTTCTATCGACGTACACCGAGAGCGAGGGCGGCGTCTCCTCTCGCGTCAGATCGGCGAGTTTGAGCATCAAACCGACGAGATTCTCGGTCGGCACGTCGGAAAAGTCGCGGCTTTCGAGGGCGGTCTCGACCTTCTTCGAGAGCTTCGAGAGGAGACGCATCCGGGCGCGGTAGGCCTTGGCCTCAGCCTCTTCCTGTCGAATCGAGCGAGCGAGCTTGACCCCGGTTCGCTTGAGTTCGAGGTAGTCGGCGCGGCTGGCGATGTGCGCGAGGTACCCCGGCTCGACGCCGAGCGTGCGCGCGATGGCCGCCACGGTCCTGCCTTCACGGCGCAGTTCGAAGAAGCGCTCGGCGTTGAGGTCGTCTTGCACCTCGCGACGCTTGAAGGGAAGCTCCCGTTGGATCTCGTCGCGGTGAGCCTCGACGATGCGCTCGACGTCGGCAGGCGTGGGGTCGAGGTCGTACTCGTAGGTCTCGAGGAGAAACTCGATCGCGTCGGTGATGGGGTCCTCGACCTGGTAGGCAAGACTCATCAGGTAGGCGTCGCGTACCTCCTCAACGGCCTCGGCACGCGTCGCGTCGCTCTCGAACTGGGCTTCGAACGCGGAGAGAACATCTGCGGATGGAGTATCCGCGGATCGAGTATCCGTAGGGGAACTAGTCTCAGGCATGGTCAGAGCGGGGCTTCGGTGGAGAGCGTGGGCGCGTCTTCGGGAACGTGAGGGAGTACTGACGCACTGACGCTTGCTGACGTATGAGCCTCTGGCCGTTCATGCGTCAGCATATGTCGGTGCGTCAGTGGGGGGTCTCGTCTGGGAACGTGCGGAGCCGTGGGGGTGCTCGCATGGACAGCGCTTGCGGTGTGCCTGCCAGGGAGAAGCACCGCCCGGCCCGTCCAGGCCACACGTGGGCTCACTCTGTATTCGGTGTACGTCCGCCGGCCTTTCGTCTCAGACTCGCACCGCAGCCAGGCGAGATCGGTGAGCACGTCCACAGCTGCCTGCGCCTCCTCCTTCGAGGCAAGTCCGCTCCACCCCCTCCGGTAGAGTTCGCGCACGGTGAAGCGCTCCACGCCGTCTGGACCGGCGAGGTCGCCGTCGATGATGCGCCGGGCGAGTTGCCGCGCCCCGGTCTCAGCAGGTGTCGCGGCCATCCCGTAGATCCTGAGCGCGTGCGCTTCGAGGTAGTCAACCCAGACGAGCGCGCGGGCGAGGGCTGACGACGAAACCGCCCCCGTCTCACCGTCAGCGAGGTGGAGCAGCAAGGCCAGCGACGGTACGAGGCTGCGGTACTTCGAGAGGTGGCTCTCGATAGCTGGGTGCATCGTGCCTGCCCGTAGTCGACGCTCCAGGCCTGTCAGCCAATCGTTGAACATGGCCTGTGCATCGGGCGCGAAGCGCAGGAACGGGACGCCCTCCGGCTCCCCGTCGAAGCCTGTGTCCTGCTCGGCTCCCACGCGCTGCCCGTCGAGGGTAGCCAGGTGCGAGACGAGCGTGTACGCCTCGCGCTTCGCCTCGCCGTTGGGCCACTCGTCCACGAGCACAAAGTCTGCCGGGAGGTCGGGCTGCACCATCAGCTGAAAGCGCTGGAGGAGGCCGTCGTCGTCCATACCCCCGCGCATGGCCCCACGGGTGAGATCGGTGAGCTTGCCTGGCTGGATACCACCGAGGAGCGACTGGCAGAGCGCCTCGGCGGCCACGTAGCCTCGCCCGATCCGCTTCTGCGCAAACGGCTGATCTCCGTTCCAGGTGGCGAGATAGAGTGCGCGCTCTTCTCCTGCCGTTGGAGCCGAGAGCCGAGCGATGAGTCCCGCGAGTTCGTCGCGCAGGTGGAGGAAGCCTGCCGGGTTGTCGCGTGCCGTCTCAACGAGCGCCTCCGGCGTAGCGTCGTAGATCACATACTCGGTGCGGCTTGGCGGGTCGGGCGGTACCAGATCGAGCGCGAGGTCAGAGACATCGGCCGAGGGGTTGCTCTTGAGCCGTCGCTTCATAGCTTCACGCACAGCCGACTTCTGGGCTTCGAAAGCGAGGAGGCTTGCGTCGTGAGCCTGAAGGGCGTCGCCGTGTGCGCGCTGCGCCTCTACGTGAAGCCGCTGAAGGGGAGCCGTGATCTGCTTCAAGACGGGCGACTTCATGAGGCCAGGCCGCCCGACAATGAGGCCCCAGAGGTTGGGCACGACCGTCCAGTTGTCGCGCTGCTTCGGGCGGACGGCGACACGGCGGCCGACGCAGGCCGAGAGCATGACCATGGCGGCGACGGCGGGGAAGTCCGCGCTGATCTGCATGCGGTGAGCCACGTCGGCGACCCAAGCGCGCACGCCAGCAGGCAACCAAGCAGGATCGAAGGCAGGGACGGGGTGGCGCTCAGCAGAGTGCGTGAGCGGTTGAGGACGGGGCCAGGCGTCGGGTGCGCGGTCGAGGATGGCGTCGAGTTCTCGGAGATCACCGATGACGGCACGCAGTTCGTCGGCCTCGGCTGGGGTGCGTGCTCCGCTCTTGGTTTCGAGATAGGCGCGACGGTCCAGAAGCCGTACCCGGTGCGCCATTTCAGGGAAGGCGAGCGGTGAAGGAGTCATGCCATCCTCTTCGTCTTGCGCTTCGCACCCTGCTTCGAAGACTTCGCCATGTCGCGGAGGTAGGCATCGACTGCGGCCGTCGTGAACCGTCGCTGCCCCTCGATCCAGAGCGGGCGCAGCTTGCCGCCGGACACGATGCGCTCGACGGTGCGCTTGCCGACTTGTAGGCGGTCGGCTACTTGCTCGACGGTAAGCAGTTGATCCGGTGGCCTGTCCAAGTGGAGGCTCAGCGCGTCGAGCTTGGCTGAGACGGCAGCGAGTTGGTCAGCCAGGCCCGCGAGGTCGGGACGGTCGGGCGCGGCGCTGTGGGGGCCTCTGTGATCGCGTGGAGGGTCAGGCATGGTAGCGAGACGGGAGAACGCGAGAAGGGCACCCCTACACGCTACCGTGGGGTGCCCTTCTCTTATCTGCGGCCGCGCCGAGCGGGACGGCCATCAGGATACTTGGGAGTGCTCACCGCCGGACAGGTGGCGGCGGGCGGTAGCGTGTGGGTTCAAGATGGATGGTCCTCACCTTCGAGTCCAGAAATCAGTTCTCGGATTTGTCGGAGCCGCCAGCCGATTTCTGACAACTCGGCAATCCGCGCTTCAGCCCGAAGCGCTTCACATTTTCGATCCGCTTGGCGAGACCCTTGCCGGTAGCCCCCCTTGTCCCTTCGCCATTGAGGCAGCCGGTGGCGGAGAGCGCGGCGCGCGCCGTAGTCGCTGAGGCTTCGATCTGCTCCCCAGACCAACTAAGGAAGTTCGTGTTACTTCCCCCGAAGTCCTCAGCCGTCAACTTTTGACTTAGAGCCTATCCGGAAAGGTAGTCGTCGGCGGTGAGCGGGCAGCGCCCCCACACAATCACCGCGCAGGCTAGATGCAAGAGCGCCGCGTAGTTGGCAACGCGCTTCTCCCAGCGCACCAGCAGCCGGCGGAACCGG
>JBCDFO010000022.1:0-24843 GCA_039177895.1 Bacteroidota bacterium | reverse complement strand
TCGACGCCGAGGTCGTCGTCGTGGTCGGGGCGGCTGTGAGCGGGGAGCGAGGAGGAAGCGGAGACCGAGTCGGCGGCGTCCGCTTCGTCGCTGGCGAGTAGCAAGTAGAGATCGAACACGAGGAGGGAGCGTGTTGCGTAGGATGCGCGGGTGAGTGTGCTGGCAGCGAGGGAGCGTTCTACCAGGCGCATACGCGACCGCGAAAGGATCACGTGGCGAGAAGAAACCGAAAGAGCAGGGGTCTGGTCAACTCCCGCGCGCGCATTTTTTCTTCCGTACAAGTGGAAAAACCTAGGGCTAGCGCAAGCGATTGTGCTCCGACACTGCGCTCTTCTTAGGCAAGCAGGCCGCCCATGTGGACGCAGCCCGCTATAGGCGCGCACAGTGTCGCGATATCGTGACATCCGATCTCATACAAAACGGCCAAGACGGCACCCTGTCCCGATCTGACGAGCCGGATGCATGTTTGCAATGTGTGTGACTTAGCACGAGCCCGCTGGGATTCCGGTGTGGAAAAAAAAGCGCGGCACCTCCCTGAGGAAGGTGCCGCGCGCGGGCAAACAGGCAGGGCCACCTCAGTTCATCGGCGGGAGCAGCACCGCGTCGATCACGTGGATGACGCCGTTGGACGCGTCCACGTCAACCGCCTGGATGTTGGCATCGGCCGTCCCGTCCCCGTCCGTGTCGATGCCGAAGCCGCTCGCGGCCTCTGCCGACGCGACGACGGTGAAGGTCGCGCCGCCGTTCTGCGTGGTGAGTACGAGCCCGTCGGAGAGCGCACTCGAGAACGCCTCGAAGTCGAGGACGTGGTAGAGCAGCACGTTCCGGAGCGCGTTGCCCGTGGGAACCTCCTCCAACTCCGCGAAGGCCTCGTTGACGGGAGCGAAGACCGTGAACGACCCGTCTTGCGCGAGCGTCTCGTCGAGATTCACCGCACCGAGCGCGTTCACGAGCTCCTTGAAGTTGGCGTTCCGGACCGCGATGTCCGTGATGGTCTGCGCCGAGGAGGGCAGCAGCACCTGATCGATCACGTGCACGATGCCATTCGAAGCCGTGATGTCGGTAGCAATGATGTTCGCGTCTGCATCGCCATCACCGTCGGTGTCGATGCCAAAGCCGCTGGGCGACTCGCTCGTAGCGACCACCGTCCACATGAGCATGTTCGCCGTCTCGAGCATCAGCCCGTCCTGAAGGGCGCTGGAGGCCGCCTCGATGCCGAGGACGTGGAAGAACAGGACCGTCTCGAGCGTTGCCTTGTTCTCGGGCTCAAGGAGGCGGTCGAGTTCGCCCTCGGGCAGCGCCGCGAAGGCGTCGTCGGTCGGGGCGAATACGGTGAACGGACCAGGCTGCGCGAGATCGTCGGCAAGCTCCGCCGCCTTGAGGGCCGTCACGAGCGTCTCCAGGTCAGGATTCGACTGCGCGAGCTCCACGATGTTCGGCGTGGCGGCTGGCGGAAGCAGCACCGCGTCGATGAGGTGCACGACGCCGTTACCCGCGGCATTGTCCACGGCCGTGATGTTGGCATCGGCCGCGCCATCACCGTCCGTGTCGATGCCGAAGCCGACCGGCGAGTTCGTGCTGGCAACGATCGTGAAGATCGCTCCGTTGTTCGCTGTCGTGAGCTCGAGGCCATCGGAGAGCGCGCCTGACAGGGCCTCCGTGTTGAGCACGTGGTAGAGCAGAATCCCTGCCAGTTCGTCCTTGTTCTCAGGCTCAAGCAGGCGGTTGAGTTCGCCATCGGGCAGGTTGGCAAAGGCGTCGTCGGTGGGCGCGAAGACCGTGAACGGGCCGTCCCCTCTCAGCGTCTCGACCAGGTCGGCGGCACCAAGCGCGGTGACGAGGGTCTCAAGGTCGGCGCTACCCTGGGCTACCTGAACAATGTCAGGGGTGGCTGCTGGCGGCGCGTCGTCGCCGCCATCGGAGTCGCAGGCGCTGAGCAGCACGGCGAGCGCCAGCACGAGGGCGGCGGGAAGTCGGAGGAATGACATGGTCGGAAGGGAATGGATAGGAGACAAAAGAAGGGCGAAAGCGGAAGGCGACAAGGTTCGTGCCGTCCGATTCGGGTGAGGTGCATCTGACATACACGCCGCCTGGCTCGCACAACTATTACCCCGACCACCTCCACCTGAACTCCACAGGCCCCGCCCTCCCCACAAGCGCTTCAGACACAGGCCCGTTCGGCGCTGGACCTCCCCGGACACGCAGCGGGGACGAGCAGCGGGGCTGAGCGGCCAGCCCCGACGCAGCACGGGCGGCGAGCCGAAGCCCACCGCCCGCGCAGGACGTGGTTGGAGTCGAGATGCTAGGCCAGTTCCAGCGTGAGCGCCGTGCCGCCGCCGGTGCCGTGGCAGATGCTCGCGAGGCCCGTCTGGCCGTCGTGCTGCCGCAGGGCGTGGATAAGCGTCACGATGATGCGCGCGCCCGAGCAGCCGATGGGGTGGCCGAGCGAGATCGCGCCGCCGTGGACGTTGAGCTTGTCGTACGACACGCCGAGCTTGCGGTTGAAGAGCACGGAGTTGATCGCGAACGCCTCGTTGTTCTCGACGAGGTCGACGTCGCCCATCTCCAGCCCGGTCTTCTTGAACACGTTCTTGACCGCCGGGACCGGGGCCTCGGGGAAGCGCCAGGGCTCGCCCGCGGCCCAGGCGAAGCCCGTGATCTTGGCGAGCGGCGTGAGGCCGTGCGCCTTCACGGCGTCCTCGCTCGCGAGCAGCAGCACGGCAGCACCGTCGGAGATCTGCGACGAGTTGCCCGCCGTCAGCACGCCCTCCTTACGGAACGCGGTGCGCAGGCCAGCCAGCGACTCCATCGTCGTCTCGGCACGGATGCCCTCGTCGGCGGTGAGCGTCTTCGTGTCGCGGCGCACGCGGTAGTCCACGCCCACGATCTCGTCGGCGAAGCGGCCCGCCTCGGTAGCCTCAGCCGCACGGCGATTCGACATCTCCGCAACGGTGTCCAACTCCTCACGGGTCACGCTCTCGGCCTCGGCGAGCTGCTCGGTCTGCTCGCCCATCGGCTCGCCGGTCTCCGGGTCGGAGAGGCCGTCGCGGAACATCACGTCCTGGAACTGATTGCCGCCGCCCATGAGGAACTTGTAGCCCCAGCGCGCGCCTTGGTCAAGCACGTAGCCCGCGCTCGACATCGACTCGGTGCCGCCGGTGAGCACGAGGTCGGCGTCGCCTGCCTGGATCATGTAGGCACCGTTCATGGCGGCCATCATGCCCGAGGAGCAGACCATGTCGATGGCCTGGGCGTCAACAGATTTCGGGATGCCAGCCTTGAAGGCGGCCTGGCGTGGGACGAGCTGGCCGTGCCCGGCGCGGAGCACGTTGCCCATCGAGATGAAGTCGAGCGCCTCGCCGTCGACGCCGGACGTGTCGAGCGCGGCTTTCATGACGGGGGCGGCGATGTCGGCGGGGCCCATGCCCTTGAACGCGCCGCCGAAGCGGCCAATAGCGGAGCGGACAGCGGCGACGATGTAGACGGGTTTCATAGCGAGGTGTGGGGGTAGGGACGTGGGAAGGTGTGAACGTGTGTACCAGATCCGGCTGTGAGTTCCCGACCTTGTCATGCTGAACTTGATTCAGCATCTCAGCGATGTCACGAGACATGTCGAGTCGTCAGAGATCCTGAAACGAGTTCAGGATGACACTAGCGCTACTGGTTGGGGCCGACTTGGTGTTTTGAGGGCGAGCGTGTGAGAGCGTGAGAGACATGCAGCACTATCCCTCGCCGGGCTTGTCCGACTCGGGAGACGCATCTGCTTTGTCAGGCGATGCGTCCTCCGGCGGTTCGAACGCTTTCATCCAGGCGGCTTGCGCCTGGAACGTTTCGCGCATCGCGTCCTGCCAGGAGGCCATCATTTCGGTGGCGACCTCCGTGACTTCGGCGGTGGAGGCATTCGACTGGTGGAGGCGTTCGAGGCGGGCCTCGGCGTCTTCGAGCTTGCGGCGGAGTTGCTCGCAGCGGTCGAGCAGGTCGAGGTAGCGCTGGCGCGGGACCATGCCGATGGCGCGGTACCACTGCTCCGTGGCGGGCTCGTCGGCGTCGTCCCCAGCCGAGGGAAGCGCCGCCCCGCGTGCGATCTCAACCCACGCCTTCGCCGCCTCGCCCGCGCCCTCGGCGACGAGTCGCTGCCAGGCATCGAAGGGGTTCGGAGCGTCGGACATGGGGGCAGAGTGTGAGCGTTTGAGAGTATGGGGCGGGCATGTGTGAGCGTACAGGATAGGCTTAGCGGTTCGGGTCGATGGCCACCCTCACACACCCACACCCTCATACGCCCACACACCCAGACTCACGTGTGGTGGCCGCCGTTGACGGCGACGGTCTCGCCGGTGATGAAGCTACCCGCTTCCGGCGAGAGCAGGAACGCGCAGGCCCAGGCGATCTCCTCGGGCTTGCCGAAGCGCCGCATCGGGATCTGGCGGATGATCTTCTCCTGCACCTTCTCCGGGATCGGCTTGAGCATGTCCGTCTCGATGAAGCCGGGCGCGACCGTGTTGGCGCGGACGCCGTAGCGCGCGCCTTCGAGCGCGAGGGCCTTCGCCAGCGAGATCACCGCGCCCTTCGAGGCGGCGTAGTTGGCCTGCCCGATGTTGCCCCGCTCGCCCACAATCGACGAGATGAAGACGAGGGCGCCTTCCTTGCGCTCGTACATCTTGGGGAGCGCCGCCTGGACGGCGTTCCAGGAGCCGGTCAGGTTGATGTCGATGACCTGGTCCCAGTCCTCCTGCGTGAGGTTGGGCGCGAGGCCGTCGCGCGTGATGCCCGCGTTGCAGACGACGCCGTAGACGGGGCCGAGTTCGGCCTCGACCTGCTCCATCATGGCGGCCATCTCGTCGGGCTTGGTGACGTCGGCCTGGATGGGGAGCGTCCCGGCCTCGCCGGGGCTGCTACGGTAGTTGTAGGCGACCTTCGCGCCGAGGTTTTCGAGGAGCGCGACGATGGCCGCGCCAATTCCACGGTTGCCGCCGGTGACGACGACCACTTTGTCTTCGAATCCGAGCATGGTCGGAGAGAGCGTTGGTTGAGAGAGCAAGGACCCGCGCCGACTCGCTGCCACGAGGATCGACCCGGAGGGTGAAGGAGACGATGCTGCCACACCGTCGGCGCGCTCACCCCGGCGCGCGGTAGTTCGGAATCTAGCGTTCTTTGAGCCAGTCGGCGATGAGCGGCGGGAGCGTCTTCTGGACCTTCCCGCTGACGTACATCCCGATGTGGCCCACGGGGAAGTTTGCCTCGGTGTAGTCGTCCGTCCCGACGAGTCCGGCGAGCGCCTTCGACGACGCGGGCGGGACGAGGTGGTCGGCGTCGGCGTAGACGTTGAGCACCGGCATCGTGAGGTTGCCGAGGTCCACCGTATCGTCGCCGACCTCGAATGCGCCCGCCATGAGCTTGTTGTCGCGGTAGGCCTGCTTGATGAACGAGCGCCACGTCTCACCCGCCTGGTCGGGGCTGTCGAAGATCCACTTCTCCATGCGGAGGAAGTTGAGCAGCTTGCGCTCGTCGTCAAGCACGTCCACCATCTCGACGTACTTCTGGAAGAAGAGCGTGAACGGCTTCAGCATCAGGTAGCCGAAGTTCATCAGGTCGCCGGGCACGTTGCCGAGCGCGTCGGCCATGAGGTCGGCGTCCATGTGGCGGCTCCAGGCGTTGAGCAGGCCCGAGTCCGCCGTCGGCTCGACGTGGAAGTCGATGGGCGCGACCATCGTGACGAGGTTCTTGACCTTCTCCGGGTGGAGCGCGCTGTAGCACATCGAGAAGACGCCACCCTGGCAGATGCCGAGCACGTTGATGGCGACCTGGCCGCTCGCCTCGCGGATGTGATCGACGGCGTCGTTGAGGTAGCCGTTGATGTGGTCGTCGAGGGTGTCGTAGCGGTCGGCGCGGGTCGGGTAGCCCCAGTCGATGAGGTAGACATCGAGGCCGAGCGCGAGCAGGCTGCGCACGAGCGAGCGGTTCTCCTGCAGGTCGACCATGTACGGCCGGTTGACGAGCGCGTACGTGATCAGGAGCGGGACGGGATGGGGCGTCTCGACCTGCGGGGTGTAGCGGTAGAGCACCACACGTCCGTCGCGCCAGACGGCCTCCTTGGGCGCGGTGCCGATCTGGATGTCGGCGGTGTCGATGCCCTGGAAGGCGCGCACGCCGGTGGCGAGCTTCTGGTTGAGGTCCGTCAGTTCGCGGACGGCGGCCGGGGCGAAGTCAGGTTGCATCAGTCTCAGGTCGAGGGTCAGGAGTCGCAGGTCAAGCCTCTTCGCTTAGAGGCTGCTTAGCTCCCCTCCTGGACAGGAGGGGCTGGGGGTGGTCGAACGGTCTGGCGAGAAGCTCAGACGAGCGCTTTCGCGTCGGCGATCACCTCGGCGAGGCGGTCGTCGTCGAAGAGGCGGTTGCCAATCGCGGGCGTGAGGGCGGCGGGCGTGGCGGCGGCGAGGTCGGCAAACGTCGCGAAGCCCGCTTGCTGCAGCTTCTTCGCGCGCACGGTGCCGATGCCGCTGATCGCGGTGAGGTCGTCGGGCTTTGGCGCAGGCTTCTTCGCGGTCGGTTTCGTGGGCGCGGCTTTCGGCGCGGGTGTGGGTTTCGCGGCAGGGGCGTCGCCGAGCTGCTTCTTGAGCGCGGCGACCTCGCGGCGGAGCGCCTTGATCTCCTTGCGCGCGCCGTGGAGCAGCTTGAACGCCTCGTCGACCTCCGAGCGGGTCGGCTGGTCGTTCATCTGCTGGAACAGCTCCGCGACGGCACGGCGCTGCTTACGGTAGCGCATCGTCGCGGCGACGAGCTTGTTCTGTTGCTCGATGTAGGCGGGCTCGCGGAAGGCGTCGGTGAAGACGGCGTCGGCCTCGGCGGTCCAGAGGCGCGTCAGCGCACGGAGTCCGTCTACGGGCTCGCCTTCCTGCGCCTTCTTACCGAGCGCCTGCGTGAAGCGCTCGACCGACGTCGTGAAGAGGCCACCCATGAGCGTCTGGTAGCGCGCCTGCTCGCGGAGGTAGCCCTGGTAGGCCGCGATGGCCTGCGCGATCTCCTCGTTGAACTCGCGCGTGAGGCCGAGCCCGGGGCTGTTGAGGACGCGCCCGAACGAGCGGTCGAACGTACCGACCATCTGCTCGAAGAGCGCCGCCACGGGCACCTCACCGGCCTCGATGCCTTCGGCCTGCGCCCAGTCGGAGACGCTCTCGAACGGCATCGTCATCGCCGCCCACGGCGTGCCGGGCGCGGCGGCCTGCATCTCGCCGAAGAAGCGCTGCGCGACCGTCTGGAGATCGTTGGCCGCCTCCATCGTGGTCGCCGTCATCGTCTCGACCTGCGTGCGAACGGCCTCGTTGAAGCGCGCGGTCGTCTCGGACAGGTCGCTCCCGGCTGCCACGCTTTTCGCCATCGTCTGCCACGCCTGCGCGAAGCCCGTCGTTACGCCTGCCATCGTCTTGGCACGCTCGGCGACGCGCTCCGCCGTCTGCTGAGCGATGGGCGCGGTCTGCTCGCTCCAGGCCGCCAGCATGCGTTCGGTGGCCTGCTTCCACTGCGCGCCGAGATCGCGGAGCATGTCCGGCGAGACGCTGCCTGCGGCCTGCTGCCACTGCGCCGTCATCTGCTCGGCGAGCTTTTTTTGCGCGTTGGTCGCGGCCTTGAAGGCTGGGTGGTCGAAGAACGCAGCGGGGTTGAAGTCGGGCGGGGCTTGGCCGTTGGTCGCCATGTCAGGAGCGGGCGTGAGGAAAGTGAGGGGAGGTAGCAGGCGCGTCAGTTGGCGTGCTACTCGGTCTTGAACGCGGCGAGGGCGTCGTCCATGGCCTTCTGGCTCTGGGCGACCCATTGCTGCGTGAAGTCCTGCCACGTGGCGAATGCCTTGCGCGCCTCGGTCTCGGCGTCGCCGGTGAAGGCGCGCAGGTCCATGCGGCGCATCGCGTCGAACCACTGGCTCCAGAGTTGCTGCTGGGTGGCCGAGAAGTGATCGTAGGCCGTCTTGCCCTGGCGCAGTTGCTCCTGGGCCGCGTCGGGCAGACCGTCCAGGCTGCCCATCTGCTCGGTCCAGGCGTCGAAGAAGTTGCCTTGCGCCTCCATCGTCTGGGTGACGGACGACTCCCAGGCAGCGAGCGTCTGCTCGAAGGGCTTGGTCGCGGCGTCGGCGGTGAACGGGGCCATCGCGTCCATCATCTGCTCGACGATGCGTTGCTGCGATTCGGCCCACGTGCGCATGGTGTCTTGGGTGTGCTTGATCCAGTCCATGGCAGGGTCCGGTTGGATGAGAGAGGCGGGTTGTGTGCGCAAGTAAAGCGCCCCAGATCAAGGGCGTGCGAAGGAAGGGCTTACACGCTGGCGAAATTTCGCTGAAGCACTGTCCTGACAGTATCTCCCGCCGCAGGCGTTTGTCGCGACAGCCATCCACGGGATGCACCGCCGGGGATTTCCCTACAGGGCGAGGTCACAGGTCAAGCGCAGATCTAGCGATCCGCTGCCGAGGGTCATGGGCCTGCCTCGAAGCCAACAACTGTGTTCGACCCACGACCCACGACCGGCGACCCACGACCCTGGACCGTCCTATAGGACCAGTCCGCCGTCCACGCTCAGGACGGTGCCGGTCACGAAGCCCGCTTCCTCGGAGGCGAGGAAGAGGTAGGCGTTGGCAATGTCGCCGGGCTGACCGAGGCGCGCCATCGGCGTCTTGTCGACGAACATGTCGAGCACCTTGTCGGGGACGCTGCCGATCATGTCGGTCTGGATGAAGCCCGGCGCGACGGCATTAACGGTGATGCCCTTGCGGCCGAGCTCGCGCGCCCACGTCTTCGTCATGCCGACCACGCCTGCCTTGGTGGCGGCGTAGTTGGTCTGGCCGAAGTTGCCGTAGAGCGCCACCACCGAGGCGGCGTTGAGGATGCGTCCGTAGCCCTGCTCGATCATCGTCGGGATGACGGCCTGCGTGGCGTTGAAGACCCCTTTGAGGTTGACGTCGATGACGAAGTCGAAGGCCTCCTCAGACATCTTCTTCAGCGTGGCGTCACGCGTGACGCCCGCGTTGTTGACGAGCACATCGATGCGGCCGTAGGCGTCGAGGGCGGCCTGCGCCATCGCCTGCGTCTGCTCGGGCTCAACGACGTTGGTCTGGACGAAGGTCGCCTCGTAGCCGAGGTCGCGGAGGGCCTGCGCGGACGCCTCGCCCGTCTCGGCGTTGATGTCGGCGAGGACGAGTTGGGCCCCTTCTTGGCCGAAGCGGACGGCGGTGGCGTAGCCGATGCCGCGGCTACCGCCGGTGATGACGGCGACGCGGCCGGTGAGTCGGGTGCCCGTGCGGGCGTCGGGTGCTTGCATGGTTGAGGTAAAGCGAGGACGGGCCGGCGTGAACGAGCCAGGCGTCCGGGTGATGGGGGAACGTTCAGTCAGAGTTCGACAGATTCACGTCGGACGTGGCTCCGTCGGAGGCCGCAGCAGGCGGGACCGCCGGGGTCACCTCGATGTCGGTCGCCGCGATGTGGTCGGGGCGCAGCGAGTCGCCGCGCTCCTGCCAGGTGTGGGCGAACTCGGCCAGGAAGCGTTCCATGAGGCCGTAGAACGTGGTCATCCGGCGGAGGTGCTCGGCGGCCCCGTCCACCAGGGCCGCGCTATCCTCGGTGGCAGCCGAGAGAAAGCGCTGCGCCACGGCGCGGCTCTCGCGCACCGTGGCCATGTTGAACGCGAAGGCGTTGAGGAAGAAGTCGCGGTGGACGGTGTAGTAGTCCTTGCGCGGGGCGGGCCCCTCGACCTTGCGGATGAGATGCTTGTTGGCGAGGTCGCGCGCCGCGATGGAGACGGGCCCCTTGCTGCGCCCGAGCAGGTCGGCGATCTCACCGAGCGAACGCGCCTCGGCCTGGCTCATGAGCAGCCCGATGATGAGCGCCTGCAGCCGCCGGAGGCCGAACGACTCGTAGAGCGCGCTGACCTCCTCGATGAGGCGGCTCTCGGTAGGACTGAGCTTGGGCGACATGGGTAACCAGGGCGATCGGGTTCGCAGGAATCGCAACATACATATCGTTTGAAAGATTTCAAACTTAAATATGAAACCGCTTCCGAAAAGCCAGCGCCCGCGTGCCCGGCACCCGCCTGCGCCATCCGAGCAGTAGCTTGCGGACCTTCTCCTCTGCCGAGCACGCTGCTCCGACCGCCGCCGCCCACCCTGCACGTTGCCCACGCGCCGCCCATGAGACCCCTCTGCTGGCTCGCCGCTACCCTTGCCGTCGTCCTCACCTGCGGGTGCACGACCGCGCAGCCCACCACAGCGTCCACCTCCAGTCCTGATGAGACGAACGCGATTGCGATGCGCGTCGCCGGGGTACTCGACGCGGTGCCGCTCGTGGACGGGCACAACGACCTCCCGTGGGCCATCCGGCGCGCGTGGCCGTGCGACGAGGACCCGGCCCAGTGTGCCCAGCCCAATCCGCCGGGCAACGTCGGGGCCTACAACCTGCGTGCGCCTACGCCGGGCCACACCGACCTCGCGCGGCTCCAGGCGGGCCGTGTCGGCATCCAGTTCTGGTCGGTCTATATCCCCTTCTCCACCGCTGCGGCGGGCACCGCTGCCGTGACCCAGCTCGAACAGATCGACATCGCGAAGCGGGTGTTTGCGCGCTACCCGGATGTGTTCGTCGAGACGCCCACGGCGGACGAGGCCGTGGCGGCGTGGCAGGACGGCAAGATTGCCTCGGTGCTCGGGATGGAGGGCGGGCACGCCATCGAAAACTCGCTCGGCGCGCTGCGCATGTTCTACGACCTCGGCGTGCGCTACATGACGCTCACCCACTCCGGCACCATCGACTGGGCCGACTCGGCCACGGACGAGCCGCAGCACGACGGCCTGAACGGGTTCGGCGAGGACGTCGTCCGAGAGATGAACCGCCTCGGCATGCTCGTGGACCTCTCGCACGTCTCCCCTGCCGCCATGCACGACGCCCTCGACGTATCGGAGGCCCCGGTGATGTTCTCGCACTCGTCGGCGCGCGGCGTCACCGACCACGTCCGCAACGTCCCCGACGACGTGCTGCGGCGGCTTCCGGAGAACGGCGGCGTTGTGATGGTCACGTTCGTGCCCTCGTTCGTCAACACCGAGGTGCAAGCCTGGTGGGCGGCCCGCTCGGCGATCTCCGACGCCGCTCGCGCCGACTCGCTCTCGGCCGACGAGTTGATCGAACGCCTCAGCGCCTGGTCCGAAGCCAACCCGCGCCCCGAGGCCACACTCGCCGACGTCGCCGACCACATCGACCACGTCCGCGCCGTAGCAGGCATCGACCACGTCGGGCTGGGCGGCGACTACGACGGCATCAGCACCGTGCCAGTCGGGTTGGAGGACGTGTCCACCTACCCCGCCCTCCTCGAAGAGCTTGCACGGCGCGGCTGGACGGCGGAGGAACTGCGCAAGCTCGTTGGCGAGAACGCCCTCCGCGTCTGGCGCGACGCTGAGACCGTCGCGGCGCGCCTGCAAACCGAGCGGGCGGCCTCCACGGCGCTCCTCGAACGCCCCCGTCACGAATAGGGACCTACGCCCGTCGCGCTACGCACCAGGATTCATCCGCCAGAGCGCGAGGTTCAGCGCGGCGGCGTAGGTGACCCACAGGAGGTACGGCACCAGCAGCGCCCCCGCGAGCGGCTTGATCGACCAGAAGAAGAGCAGCGTCAGCGCGATCGCGAGCCACAGCCCCGTGATGTCGAGGAAGGCCAGGCCCATATCGTGCCGCCCGAAGAAGAGCCACGACCACGCCGCGTTGAGCACGAGTTGGACGCCGTAGACCGTGAACGCGCCCTTCGCGCCCGCAAACCCGACCTCACGCCAGACGAGCCAGCCTGCCACCGCAATCAGCAGGTAAAGCACCGTCCACGCGACGGGAAAGAGCCAGTTCGGCGGCGTCCACGCGGGCTTGTAGAGCGCCGCGTACCATGCGCCTGGCTCGAAGCGCGCTCCGACTGTCGCCACGAGCGCGACGACACCGATGAAGCCGAATAGGACGAGGACGTCACGCATCGCGCGGCTGGGATCGGGTACGGGTCAGGTGCTCGTGGACTAGCATGGTCGCTTCGAACGCATACCAGACGAGGTGGAGGGCGGCACCGAACACAGCGAGCGGAGGCGCCTGGAACATCGTCCACCAACACAGCGCCGTGAGGGATCCCCATACCGCAATCCATGCGGCGGACTGCAGCCTCCTGTCTGGGTCGCGGAGCCGACCGACCCAGTGGAGGACGAGGCGCGAGAAGAGTACGGATGCGATCGCGGCCAGCGCGGCGAGGTAGAGCATGGCCGCCTACTCGACCAGCGCCTCCAGCCGGTCCCCCGTGAGCGTGACGCCGTCGATGAGGGCCTCCGTGAGCGTGCCGTCGTCGGTGAAGCTGCACGCGGCGGTGCCCTCCTGCGGCTGGTTGCGGGTGTTGATGACCTCGTAGCCGAACACGACCTCGGTGTCCTCCACCTGCAACGTCGCCTCGAGGACGCGGACAGCGTTTGGTAGGCCATGGTAGTGCTGAGCCGCGCGGGCGCAGGCGTCCACGAGCGTACGGCCAGGCGAGGGGGCCTCGCAGCCGAGCAAGAGGAGCGGAATCAGCAAGAGGCAGCGCACGGGAGCAGCGTCAGAGGGCGCGGAGCACTGCCACGAGGGTGGCCAGGTCCGCGCGTTCATCGGGGAGGGCGTCGCGCCAGACAAGCGTCGGGCCGCCGGGCGGATCGAGCGTCAGGCGATGCGTCAAGCTACCGCCCACGTCGGGAAGCGCAGCGTCCCAGTCCACGGCGTCGAGGGCGGCCCGGAGCGTCTGCTGTTCCTCCTCCGTGAGCGGGCGCCGGCTCGTACCGCGCGTGACGTAGCTCCCGCGAAACGTCTCCACGGTGCCGTCGGCGAAGACCTCGACGGCGGCGCTGTAGTCGTACTCGCCCTGCGTAACGAGGCAGACGGGGCGGAAAGTAGGCGGAGACATGCGGAGGAAACGCGACAAACGGGGGCAGACATGCAGACATATGGCGGAATGCAGGGTCTTTAATAGCTCCCCTCCTGGACAGAGCCTGCCCTCGCGAACGCGGGGGAGGGGTTGGGGGTGGTCGATCATCGTGGCTGGATGGTCAACCCCCTCTGTCTCCCCCTAGCCAGGGGGAGAACTTCCTAGGCAGACGCTCAACGTCACTGAGTACCGCTATACACGAGCCGTCCGGGTTGAAGGTCCCGACGGAATGCCATGCGGAACGGTGGGCGGAACGGGGGCACGGCACCCCGCGTCGAGGGGGTGCGCTGCCTGCCTGATCGTCCCCGCCTGGCTGCGCGGCCCCTCTCCATCGCCCTTCCCCCATGCTGCTCCCCGTTCCCCGCATGGCGCGTGCGGTCCTCGCGACGCCCGTGCTCACGGCCTTCCTCCTCGTCGCTGGACTCGCGACCCAGGCTCAATCGCTTACGGGCCGCGTCGTGGACGCCGTCACGCAGGAGACGCTACCGGGTGCGAACGTCGCCGTGCTCGGCTCCGATGGCACGCTCGTCGGCGGGGCGGCGACGGGCGGCGACGGCACGTTCGAGGTGGAGGCGCTGCCGCCGGGCGTCTACCGCGTGCGCGCCTCGTTCGTGGGGTATACCCCGCAGGAGCGCACCGACGTGGTCGTGCAGGGCAGCCGCCCGACGTTCCTCCTCTTCGAGTTGCGCGAGGACGCAGCTATCGTCGGCGAGGGCGTGACGGTGAAGAGCGACTTCTTCGACGACGCGCCCGATGCGCCCGTCTCGGCGCGGACGCTCGGGCCAGAGGAGGTACGCCGCACGCCCGGCGGCCAGAACGACATCTCGCGATCGCTGCTCACGCTGCCCGGCGTGTCGAGCGGCGTCGACAACCGCAACGACCTCCTCGTGCGCGGCGGCGGGCCCAGCGAGAACGCCTACATCGTCGACGGCATCGAGATTCCGCAGATCAACCACTTCGCCACGCAGGGCGCGGCGGGCGGCGCGCTCGGGCTCTTGAACGTCGACTTCATCCGCGCGACGACGTTCTACACCGGCGGCTTTCCGGTCCGCTACGGCGACGCGGCCTCGTCGGTGCTCGTCGTCGAGAACCGCCCCGGCAGTCCCGGGCTCCTCTCAGGCGACTTCACGGTCGGCGCGACCGAGACGGCGCTCTCGCTCGATGGCTCCTCCGGCCAAGACTTCAACTGGACGTTCTCGGCTCGGCGATCCTATCTCCAATTGCTCTTCGAGCTGCTCGACTTGCCCATCCGTCCGGCCTACTGGGACTTCCAGAGCCGCGTCGAGTGGTCGCCCACCCGCGACGACCGCTTCGTCTACTTCGGCCTCTGGGCCATCGACGACTTCGACATTGAGGAGCCAGGGCCTGACGCTGACTTCGAGGACCAGGAGATCGCCGACCGCGTGCTCGACAACGACCAGCGGAGCTACACCACCGGCGTCTCGTGGCGACGGCTTCTGCCCGGTGGCTTCGTCACCACGGCCGTGAGCCGCTCGTTCCAGACATTCGCCTTCCAGGACCTCGACCAGGACGACCTTGCGCTGCTCACGAATGACGCCGACGAAACGGCCTGGCGCATCCGCTCCGACGCCGACTTCAAGCTCAGTCCGCGCCTCACCCTCGGCGTTGGCGGTGGGGCCTCCCGCGAGACGATCACCTCGGTCTTCTTCCAGCGCGCCACGGACGCGACGCCGTTCGATACCGACCTCCGCTTCGACACGGACCTCGCGCTCTGGAAAGGCTTCGGCTATGGGCAACTCACCGCGCAGTTCGGCCCGCTCGCGCTCACGGGCGGCCTCCGCGCCGACGGCACCGACTTCCTCGACCAGGGCGCGGTCTTCTCGCCGCGCGCCAGCCTCGCCTTCGACGTGACGGACCGCGTGCAGCTCAGCGCTGCGCTCGGGCGCTTCACGCAGGCGCCGGAGCTGATCTCGCTCGCGGTGCAGGAGGATGGGGCGTTCGTCAACCGCGACCTCCGCTGGATCGACGTCGGGCAGGCCGTTGGCGGCGTGGCGGTGGACGTGGCCGAGGGCCTGCGCGTCGGCGTTGAGGGCTACTACAAGGCCTACGACGACTACCCCGTCTCGGCGTCCGACCTGCGCGTCTCGCTCGCCAACCTCGGCGGCGACTTCGGGGTGATCGGGGCCGAGGACCTCACGCCGGTCGGCGAGGGGCGGGCCTACGGCGTCGAGGTGTCGGCCCAGCAGCGGCTCGTCGGGCGCGTCTACGGGCTGGGGGCGTACACGCTCGGCTGGAGCGAGTTCACCGGTGCGGACGGCGTCTTTCGTCCGAGTTCGTGGGACGTGCGGCACACCGTCTCGCTCGCAGGTGGCGTCCGGCTCGGCACCTGGGAGATCGGCACGCGGCTCACGGTGCAGTCGGGCCGCCCGTTCACGCCGTTCGACCTGGAGGCCTCCGAGCAGGAGTATGCCCTCACCCGGCGCGGCGTCCAGGACCTCGACCGCCTCAACGCCGAACGCACGCCCGCTTATTCCCGGTGGGACGTGCGCGTCGACCGCCGCTTCGGCATCGCGCGCAGCGTCAACGCGGTCGTCTACCTCGACGTGCAGAACGTGCTCGGCCGCGAGAACATCTTTGCGCTGCGCTACACCGAGGACCCCGACGAGCCGGACCGCCTCGTGGAGCAGACCAACGTCGGGCGGCTGCCCACCATCGGCTTCAGCGTCGAGTTCTGACCCGATCCAGGATTGACGCTCGTTCGAGGTGCAGCTGCGAGGCTGGATCGGGTGTCCGTTGTCCTCTGTCCGTGGTCATCGGCTGTGAGTCAAGTCAACGGGACAGGTGACCTGGGGCGAAGGACTAGGGACCAAGCGCTCAGCTTGCCCTACAGCGGCGCGGTGCCGAACTCGACGGAGAATGCGCGGCACCAGATGGAGACGCCCGCTGCGTTCGTCACGTCGGCGGCGGCGGGGACGGTGTAGTTCTGGTCGCCCCGCGTGCTCTTGAGGCGGCCGAGGTCGATGGGGCCGCTGGTCTTGTCGGCGAGGTCGGTCACGAGCCAGACGCGGAGGTCCGGGCCGTTGTCGGAGTCGAGCCCTTCGAGGCGGACGGCGTGCGAGCCGTCGCCGAGGCGGTAGAGGAGCGCACGGCCCGCCACGTCGTGGTTGCGATGCCCGGAGAACGTCCCCTCGGCAATGACTTCGGCGGCGGCCATCGCGGGCTCCGCCATCGGCTCGGTGGGCATCGCGCCCTCCATCTCGCCCATGGCGGCCGTGGTGTCAACAGCGGCGGTGTCTGGTGCCACAGCATCCGGTGCCGGGGTCGCGCCGAGCGGTGCGTCGCTGACGGGTTCGGTGTCGGTGCCGCACGCGGCGAGCGTCAGGACGAAGGCGGCGAGGAGTACGAGGAGGCGCATGGGCTTGCTGGGTCAGTGTGCCCGCAAGCTACGGCGCAGCCCGGCTCGTGCGATGACACACCACGTCGGGCGCGATGCGACGCCAGGCGCGATGCGACGTCAGGCGCGATGCGACGCGTACACCCAGAGTCGATAGCTGACAGCCAACAGCCAGCAACGTCACGTCACCATCACCCGCCGCGCCTTGTCGGTCTGGCCGATGCCCGGATTGAACGTGTTCGTGGGGTCCAGCGCCGCATAGTGCGCCTTGAGCGCGGCGTCCGCCTCGTAGATGTGCCCGACGTTGTGCTCGGCGGGGTACTTCGCGCCCCGAGCGTCGAGCAGGTCCAGCAGCCTCCGCTTGATCGCGTCCACGTCGGCCCCCTTCTTCGGGACGAGGTCGAGGTGGAAGACGTGGCACATGAAGTGCCCGCAATAGAGCGCGTGGTCGAGTTGGTCGGCCACGTCGTCCGGGATGTCGATGATCCAGTCGGGGTCGCTGCCCACGAGCGCGACGTCGAGCGCGAGGACCTCCTCGGTTGTCTTCTGATGGACGTTCTGGTAGCGGATCCCAGCCCCGGCTGCCGCGAACCGGTGCAGCAGCGCCGCCTCAGCCTCGGCCTCGGTGCAGGCGAAGAAGTCCACGCCGTCGCGCGTGCTCCACACGTCATCGAGGTAGCGCCGTGCCTCCTCGATGCCGTCGTCCGACACGTTGAGGATGAGGTAGTGCTCGAAGCGGTCGCGGTAGTGGCGGATCCGCTCCGGGATCTGGCCTGGGAAGAGCTTGCTGGCGTGGTAGAGCACGAGGTCCGGCAGGAACCGCGGCAGGACCGACACCTTGTTCGTGAGGTACTCGACGCGCGACTTGAGCGCGTAGAGCGTCGGCAGGCGCTTCGTGCCGAGGTGCTTGATCGAGAGAACGACGTCCTTGCCGTAGCGCTTGGCCGTGTCGAGGATGCTCCGGTTCATGTACTCGACTTTGTCGGGTAGCTCCTCGAAGTGCGTCAGGATGTGGCGGCGCAGTGCGGTGAAGTCGGCGGGGTCGTTCGTGCCGAGGAAGAAGACCTGCGTCCGCTTGGGCTTGGGGTAGGTGTCGACGCGGACGGCGAAGGCGGCCACCTTGCCCGCGCTGCCGCTCACGTCGTGGAGCCGCCGGGGGTCGGCGTTGTAGCGGTTGGGCACGTCAGCGTCCAGGTTGCGGATGCGCGCGGCGTACTCGCGGTCCGACGCCGGCGTATCGAACGCCTCGATGGCGTCCTCGGGGATGCGCCCGCGTTCGAGCGCCGCGAAGATCTCCTCGGGCGTCTTGCCGAGGCCCCGGATGCCGAGGTGGTTGACCAGTTCGAGCTCGCCCGCCTCGTTGACCCGCGCGAAGAGCGACAGCTCGGTGTACGACACGCCGCGCTTGCAGAGCGCCCCGCCCGCGTTGTTGGCGATCCCGCCCACGATGGTCGCGCCGATGGTCGTGGAGCCGATCACCGAGTGCGGCACCCGGTCGATGGGCGCGAGGAGTTGGGTGAGTTCGTGGAGCGTAGCCCCGGGCATCGCGACCACCTGTTCGCCGTCGCGGATCGGGATAATGCCCTTGAGGCGGCGCGTGTTGACGATGACGAGGGGGCGGTCGTAGTCGAAGCCGCTGGGGCCGGAGCCGCCCGTGAGGCCCGTTTTCGTGCCCTGCATAAGAATCGCCGCGCCTGCATCGACGCACGCCTGGAGCACGCGCCACTGCTCCAGGAGCGATCCCGGAAAGACGACCGCCGCCGCCCCGCCGAAGCCGTAGCGGAAGCCCGTCCGGTAGTAGGCCGTGTCGCCCTCGTCGGTGAGGACGTGCTTGGCACCAACGACGCCCTGGAGCGCAGTGATCAGGTTCGAGGTGGACATGGCGAGGCAGAAGTTGGGACAGAGGACACACGCGGCACGCCCGACGCCGCGTACGGTTTCGGCAACCGGGAGCCATACAACTCGAGGCCGCCTCTACGTCGTCACCGGCAGTGGTGAGCGGCCTCGGCGGAGCGCCACGCCGACGGCGACCACGAAGCCGACTACACTGATGGCCAGCACCGCCGTGAGCAGCGGTGCACCCGCCCCATTGCGCGCGTAGATCGCAGCGAACGCCCACACGAGCACGCCTGCAAACGCCACATCGCCTGTCCTGCTCAGGAGCGCCGCGCCGATGACCGCCACGACTGCTACTAACAGCGGCGGCCAGAACGATGCGCCCGTTCCGAAGGCCGCCGCCAGTGCCACGGTGATGTTGAGCGGCGTCGCCACGGTCAGCCACGCCAGGAAGAGCGATGTCGGCACGCCGAGGAGCCAGCGCTCCGCCGTCGTCATGCCCATCCGGTCGAGGCGAACGTAGAGCCAGACGAGGCTCGCCAGGATGCCCACGATCACGACTGCGGCCAGTGCGAGGCGACCAATGAGCCACGGGATCTGCCACAGCCCGGTGAGCACCGTCGCGCTGACGAACGGGACGCCGAGGGCATCGTAGCGCGCGCCGCGTGCGCTCGGCCGCGCCTGGGTCGCCGCGAAGACGAGCACGCCTGCGAAGATGACACCCCAGATGGCGAACGCCCAGCCCGCAGGCGTCACGCCCGTCGGGATCGCGTTGGAGACTTCGCCCGTGTTCGTGTCGAAGAGCACGCCCGCCCCAGCGAGCCCGTTGAGCACGACGGCAAAGAGCGCCGCCGCGATCACGGCGCGTTGACGAGGCAGACCAGACATGGAGGACGAGTCGAGGAGACGGTGAACCGAAGAAACGGCGCGGCGAGCCGCTATGCCTCGGGCTTCGGCCGGGCAGCAGGCGGACGCGCAGGTACCGACTTCAGGACCGGGAGGGAGATCGCGGGCAGCTCGGCGGGCGCTGCGGGCGGGCTTCCGACGGGCCGCCCCACCGGACGGGGCGGCGCGCCATCGCCCGAGGCTGCGCCGTCGCCAGAGGGCGTGTCGAAGTCGGGCAGGCTCGCCGTGCGCGGGCCCGCCAGCTTCGCGCGGAGGCGCTGCACGACGAACTTCGTCCAGCTGTAGCGCACCTTCGAAGGAAGGGCCTCCCAGAAGTAGCCGCTCGTAGGCGTCGTGGCGAAGCTCGGCTCGAAGTAGCAGTTGACCGTGCAACCACGGCAGACCTCTAGGCGGCCCTCGTGCTCGCGATGGTAGGCCACGCGGTCGCCCTGCCAGAGGTCGTGGAGGCGCCCCTTGATGGGCAGCTTCTCCAGCCCGGCGTGGTAGCACGGTAGCACGAGTTCGTTGAACGGCGAGATCACGACCGTCGTGCTGACCGCCTTGCAGACCGGGTTGGCGGGGTCGTTGCCGCCGCGCGCGCGCAGCGTCAGGAAGGCCGGGTTGAGGTAGGTATAGGGCTGCTTCGCGAAGGTGCGCATCCGCGCCATCACGTCGTCGGAGAGCTCCGCGCCGAGGCCGTGGTACTCGAAGAGCGGGTTCACGATCAGGATGAGCTTGTTCGGCAGCGCGAACTGCTCGTAGATCGTGTCGAGGTGCCGGACGCTCTCGTTGGTGACGGTGAAGAGCAGGTCAGGCCGCTCGCCGATGCGCAGCGCCACCTCGATGGACTCCATCAGCTTGCCGAAGCACTTCACGCCGCGCGAGGCGTCGTGCTCTTCCGCCGTTGGCGCGTCGATGGAGAAGTGCAGGAGGTCGACCAGCCCGCGCAGCGCCTCGGCGCGCTTCGGGTAGAGGAGGCCGTTCGACGTGACCGTGGTGAGGAAGCCGCGCTCCTTCGCCATGCGTAGCAGGTCCGGCAGTTGCGGGTGCAGCAGCGGCTCGCCCCCCGTGAAGTCGATCACCCGCACGCCGATGCGGCGGAGGTCGTCGAGGTTGCGCGCCGCGTCCGCGAGGTCGATCAGCGGGGACGGCTGCTCCCAGATGTCACAGAAGCCGCACTTCGCGTTGCAGCGGTAGGTGACGTAGTAGTTGCAGAGGACGGGGCGCATCCGGGGAAACGTTCAGGAGCGAGGACCGAAAGATCGGACACGCCGCGCACCTGCGGGTTGCGTACCTGCGGATTACACCGCCGCGCTTGCAGCCGGGGGAGGGAGAATGTCTGTGACGGGGATCGGAGCAAGATCAGGAAGGGCGGCGACGGTGAGTGCGCTGTCGGGGCCGTAGCGCTCGACGATGCCGTAGCCCGTCGGTCCTGGCAGCCGGTGAATCTCGGCGCGCCCCGGTCCGTGGTCCTCGCCAACGAGGACGAGCCACACCTCCGGCACGCCTGCCGCGGCGTAGCGCGGGAGCTTCACGTTGCGGTCGAAGGCCTCGGTCGTGTCAGCCACCTCAATCACGAGCAGCGCGTCGGCGGCCGTGGGGAAGCGATCTTCGGAGTCAGGCCGCAGCAATGCCAGATCTGGCTCCGGCTCCGTGTCTTCGTCCAGACGCACGGGGTTCTGCACGCTCACAATGGCTTCCTCCCCGACAGCGCGCACCAGAAGGCGATTCAGGCGATTCACGGCAAGGAGGTGAGGGCGTCCAATAGGTGACATGACGATGATCTGGCCGTCGATGAGTTCCACTCGACTTTCGTGCCCGAGCGCGCCGGTTTCCCAGATAGCGTGGTACTCCTGGACCGTGAATCGGTAGGGGTGGGGTGGTGCGAGGCTTGACATAGCACGCAAATGGCTGAGCTCGGAAAGCGACGTGAGAGTGAAGGCGAGAGCGCCCAAGGCGTTCCCTTCAGCCAGGACAGTGACGTCTTCTCACAGGAGAGGCAGCCTCACTAGCCGTCGTCCCCCTCTCGTCACAGCCTGGGATCCACCGGGTCGGATTCGAGGGCGAGGACGCCGAAGGCGCAGGCGTGGACGCGGCGCAGCGGCTCCTGGCGGACGAACCGCTCCAGCCCCTCCACGCCGAGCGCGAACTCCCGCAGCGCGAGCGAGCGTTTGCGCTTGAGGCCGCGCTGGCGGAGCCGCTCCAGGTGCTCGGGGCGCGTGTACTCCGGGCCGTAGATGATGCGGAGGTACTCCCGCCCCCGGCACTTCACGGCGGGCTGGATGACGCCGCGCTTGCCCCACGCGATGAAGTCGAGCGGCTTGACGACCATGCCCTCGCCGCCCGCCTCGGTCATCGCGACCCACCACGCCGTCGCGGCCTCGACGGCCTCGGGGTCGGTCACGTCCACGACGCGCACGGCGGTCGGGTGCAGCGTTGCGTCGCCCGCCGCCACGAGGCCCGCGAGGGTGTCCATGTGCCAGCGGTGGTCTTTGTCGACATGCACGGCGCCTTCCGTAGCGAGCAGGTGAAACGGCGCGAGCCGCAGGTCGTCCACGCTCTCGACGGGCCAGCAATAGCCGCGATAGGCCGCCGTAAAGCGCTCAGCATCGGCAAGCCGGACGCGGGTCTGCTGGAGCAGGCCCGTCACGCCGAGGCCGGTCTCGTTAGTCCGCGCGAGCACGTCGATCACCTCCGGCAGCGCGGCGTGGGCGGCGGCTCCGGTGGCGGCATACTGCTGACGCAGGAGCGCCTGCGCCTTCGCGCTCCACGGCATCAGCTCGGCGTCGAGGACGGCCCAGTCGGTGCTGAAGCGATCCCAGAAGCCCGATGCGTCCATCGCTTGGCGCACACGGTCGAGCAGCGCCGTCTCGACGGTGCGGTCCTCGAAGAAGCGGCGACCGGTTCGCGTGTAGACGATGCCGTCCTCGCCGGTGGCACCATCCTCGCTGGTATCGATGCCGAAGCGGCGCGCGGCGGCCTCGGCATCGCGGCACACCACCACGACAGCGCGGCTGCCCATGTGCTTCTCCTCGCACACGACGGTCGCCTGGCCGCGCTCGCGGTAGTAGGCGAACGCCTCGGCCGGGTGCTCCAGGTAGCCCTCGCGCTGGCTCGTCTCCACGGGCGACATCGTCGGGGGGAGGTAGACGAGCCAGCGTGGGTCGGCGGCGAAGCGGCTCATCACCTCCAGCGCCGCCGTCGCCTGCTCCTCGCGGATCGTGACCGTCGGGCGGAGGCGCGTCGTGATGCGCTGCTTGCCCGCCACGTCGGCGAGGTCGAGGTCCCGGTCGAGCACCTGCTGCGCGCTGAGGTCGGTGTCGGGAGCCAGGAAGGGCCGCGCGGGCTCCGCGTAGGTCTCCGTCGCGGGCACCGCCACGAGTTCGCGCTCGGGCCAGCGGAGCGCTGTGAGTTGCCCGCCGAAGACGCACCCCGTGTCGATGTTGATGGTGTCGTTGAGCCACTCGGCGTGCGGAACGGGCGTGTGGCCGTACACAACGGACGCGCTGCCGCGATACTCGGCCGCCCAGTTGTGGCGGACGGGCAGACCGAACTCGTCGGTTTCGCCAGTCGTCTCGCCATAGAGCGCGAAGGCGCGCACGCGCCGCGACGTGCGGCCCTGCAGGTCCTCGCGCATCCCGGCGTGCGCCACCACGAGGCGGCCCTCGTCGAGGACGTAGTGGCTCACCAGCCCGCTGAGGAAGTCGGCCATGCCGCGCTCGAAGGCAGGGCGCGTCTCGTCGGGGAGCGCGGCGATCTCGTCAAGCGTCTGCTGTAGGCCGTGCGCCACCTTGACCTTCCGGCCGCGCAGCTTGCGCACGAGCTTGTCGTCGTGGTTGCCTGGGACGGCGAGCGCAGTGCCGGCCTCCACCATCGCGCGGACGCGCCGGTAGACGCCGAGGCTGTCGGGGCCACGGTCCACAAGGTCGCCCACGAAGAACGCCTGCCGCCCCGCCGGGTGACGCAGCGCCGAGACGCCGTCGAACGTGTGTGCCGGGTCCTCGACGTAGCCAAGCGTCGCCAGCAGCGCGTCGAGTTCGGCGCGGCAGCCGTGCACGTCGCCGATGAGGTCGAACGGGCCGCGCGCGTCACGCTTGTCGTTCCACAGCCGCGTCCGCTCGATGGTCACGGCGTCGACCTCCTCGGGCGTGGTGAGGACGTGGACGTAGCGAAAGCCCTCCTTGCGGAGATAGCGTAGCGAGCGCCGCAGGTCGCGGAGGTGGTTGCGCACGACGTGCGGGCCGAAGTTGCGGTCAGGCCGCGCCTCGTTGCGAGCCTGGCACACGGCCTCCGGCAGGTTGAGCACGATAGCGACGGGCAGCACGTGGTACTGCTTCGCGAGCTTCAGCAGTCCTTTCCGCGCGAACGCCTGCACGTTCGTCGCGTCCACGACGGTGAGCCGCTTGCGCGCCAGCCGCTTCGCCGCGACGTAGTGCAGCACATCGAACGCGTCCTGCGAGGCGTCCATGCTGTTCTCGTCGTCGGAGACGAGCCCACGGCAATAGTCCGACGACAGCACCTCGGTCGGCCGAAAGTGCCGCGCGGCGAACGTCGACTTGCCCGACCCGCTCGGGCCGATCAGCACAACGAAGGCGAACTCGGGGATCTGGATGGTCACGGGAGGAACCGGGGAGACGAGGAACCGGGGAGTCGGCGAGGCTGGAAGTCAGAGGAGGCGCGATGGCTACTGCTGGTCGAAGACGGCCATCTGCGACGGCGCGCCGTGCGTTGGGTCCTCGGGGCCGATGGGCAGGAAGCGGACGGCGTAGCCGTGTGCGTCGGCCAGGCGCTCAGCCCACGCGGCGAACTCGGCGCGCGTCCACTCGAAGCGGTGGTCGGGGCGGCGAAACTGACCCGCGGGCAGGCTCTCGAAGAGCGCGTTGTACTCCCGGTTCGGCGTCGTCACGACGACCGTGCCAGGGCGCGCGTGCGCGAAGACGGTCCGCTCGAACGCAGCCAGTCGCGGCGCGTCGAGGTGTTCGATGACCTCTACCACCGCCGCCGCGTCGAAGCCGTCGAGGCGCCGGTCGCGGTAGAGGAGTGAGCCGTGCAGGAGCCGGACGCGGCGATGCTGCCGCTCAGGCCGCCGGTCGAGCCACGCCTTTGCCCGTTCGAGCACGCGCACGGACACGTCCATGCCGACGATCTCGGTGAACTGTGCGTCGTCGAGGAGCCGCCGGACGAGCTTGCCCTCGCCGCAGCCAAGGTCGAGGGCGCGCTGCGCGCCCGCCGCCTTGAGCACGGCGCACGCGGCATCGAGGCGCTGGTCGTGGAGCCGCATTGGCTGCTCGACGGCCTCCTTCTTCGCGTCCTGGGCGTCCTCATCAGGGAGCGCCGACGCATCGGCCTCAGCAAGCCGAGCCAGCGCGTCGCGGGCGAGGCCGCCGTAGCGGAGGTAGCGCCGCGTGATGAACGCACGCTCGGGGTGGACCGGCAGCCACGCCGCCCCCTTGTCGAGCAGCTTGTCGACCTCGTCCTCGCCGACGTAATAGTGCTTCGCGCCGTCGAGAACGGGGATGAGCACGTAGAGGTGCGAGAGCAGGTCGGCGAGCCGGACGGTGTGGCGGAGCGTGACGGTGAAGTACGGGCTGTCGCCCCATGCCGGAAACGTCTCATCGAGCGGGTAGCCAGTCGCCTCGACCTCGTAGCCGAGCGGCTCGAAGAGGCGGCGAAGTACGTCGGCTCCGCCGTGGCACGGCACCACCGCCAGCCGCGCCTCCAGCGGGATCGGCGTCTCGACGAGCGTAGGTCGGTCCTTGCACCGGCCGCCCATCGCCGTGCCGAACACCTTCGAGAGCGCCACGCTCAGAAACGACGACGCGACG
>JBCDFO010000021.1:0-24868 GCA_039177895.1 Bacteroidota bacterium | reverse complement strand
GCCCACGCCTACAGCCAAGCCGCCATGACCGCGCCCGTCTTCTCGCTCGCCTCGGTGGTGCTCGCCCTCGCGACGCTGCACGCCACCGTGCTCACGGTAGTGCTCGCCCGCCGCCTGCGCGCTACGCATGCCCGGACGCTCCTGACGCTGCTCTCCGGCACCATTGCACTGCTGCTGGCCGACATGACGCTCCGATTCTCGGGGATCACCTCGCCCTGGCCTGTGGTGGCTGCACTCCTCGGGACGGGCTGGTTCGCGGTGCCGCCGCTCTTCTTCGAGCACGTCCGCGCGCTCCTCCGCGAGCGCAGCGGCGCAGAGCCCGTCGATGCTGTGCACGCAATCCCGATAGCGATGCAGATGCTGCTCGTTGTGACGTGGCCGCTGGTCGGTGACCCTGCCGGGCGCGGGTTTGCTTGGACCTCGTTCTTCACACTCTACGTTGCTCAGGCAGTGGCCTACGGCATAGCGACGGCGATGCTGATGCGGCGGTACGCGGCGCGCTACCGGCGCGAAGGGGCGGGGGCCGACGACGACCGGCTGCGGCGGCTGCACCACTACGGTGCCTGGTTCGGCGTCTACGCCGCAGCGATCCTCGTCAACTACGGCGTCTACCTCGCCACGGGCACGGTCCTCGCCTGGCTCGATTACCTCGTGCCGCTCGCGCTGGCGGCCCTTGTCGCGTGCTTCGCCTACGAGCGGCTGCGGGCGACGCTCATCACCCTGCCGCGCCTCGCCCTGCCGGACGACGAGCCCGAGACGGAGGACGCGCCGTCAGTGGACCTCCAGCGCCATGCTGACACCCTACGCACCGTCATGGAGCGCGACCGGCCTTACCTCGACCCGACGCTGCGGCTGAGCGACCTCGCGGCGCGCGTCGGCGTAGGCGAGCGGACGCTGTCGGACGTGCTCTCCAGCGTGCTCGGCGCGACGTTCTACGACCTCGTGAATGGCTACCGCGTCCAGGAAGCACAGGCGCGGCTGCGCGACCCAGCGACGGCGCACCTCACAGTGCTCGCGGTCGGGATGGAGGCAGGGTTCAGCAGCAAGGCGTCGTTCAACCGCGTGTTCAAGGCGCGGACGGGCGAGACGCCTTCGGCCTACCGGAAGCGAGCCCGTGCCGACGCCGCCACGTCCGCGATGAGCGGCGATGGCCAAGGCGGCGGTGGGCGGGGCGGCGATGGGCAGGGAGACGGCCTGCCGCGTAGCGAGGATGTGGCGCTGGAGTGGGCTCAACGCGCGGGATGAGACAGCGCATGCGGGCGCTGAGGCGCTGAGACGGCGCGGACGAGCGAGGTTCGTCGCGTCTCACTCACGCAGCCTTGCTACGCCTCATGCCTCCTGCTACCAGCCTTGCCCTTCGCACCCTGCTCGCCCTGACGCTCGCCGCCAGCCTCGCAGCGCAGTCGCAGACCGCAACCGTAGAGACCGTGTTGCCCGCCGGCAGCGCCATCGACGACGGCCTCACGCTCGGGCCCGACGGCGCGCTCTACGGCTCGCGCTTCGGCGGCTTCCCGACGCCCGTCGGGCGCACCGTCACGCGCGTCTCGCTCCCAGACGCCACGACCTCGGTTTACGCCGACGGCTTCAACCGCGCCAACGGACTCGCCTTCGGCCCGGACGGCACGCTCTACGTCGCCAACTACGCCAGCGGCACCATCTCTGCCGTCGCGCCCGACGGGACCGCCTCCACGTTCGCCAGTGCTCCGGGGCCCACCACCGTCAGCGGCCTCCTCTACGACACCGCTCGCGACCTGCTCGTCGTGGCGAGCTACGATGGCAACTGGGTCAAGACTGTCGACGCCAACGGCACCTTCGCCGATCTGGTAGAAGACGACCTCAACTTCCCGGCGGGCCTCGCCTTCGACGACGACGGGAGGCTCTACGTCGCCGACTTCGAACTCGGCAAGATCCACCGCATCGACGGCTACCCCAATGCAGGCTCCCTCGTGCTCGTCGCCGACCTCGGCACCGATGTCGGCTTCCTCGCCTACGGCGGCGACCGCCTCTTCGCGACGGGCATCGACGACAATCGGGTCTACGAGGTCACACTCGATGGCACCGTCGCCGTGCTTGCCGGGACGGGGACGCGTGCTACCCTCGATGGTCCCGGCGATATGGCGCAGTTCAGCCGCCCCAACGGCATCGTCGCGACGTCGGCGGGCGACACGCTCTACGTCTCGCAGGCGGGCGACCGCGCGCTCCGCCGGATCGTTCGAACCGTGGACACGAGCGCAGAAGACACGACCCCAGAGTCGGGAGCACGTCTGCTACCGCCCGCACCGAACCCGACGACCGGCAGCACCACCCTGCGCCTTCGCCTGCCTGTCCCTACCGAACTCGACCTGGTCGTAGCCGACGTGCTCGGTCGGCAGGTACAGCGCCTCGCGCATGGTCTGCACAGCGCGGGCGAGCATACGCTACGGGTCGCGCTCGACGGCGTCCCTGCAGGCGTCTACTTCGTCACGCTGCGCACGCGCTACGCCGTCGAGACGCAGCGGCTCACCGTCCGCTGAGTGAGCGGTTGGGGCGAGGCGTTACCGCCTCCGGGTGCGAGATGATCGAGGGCGCATCCACGATGCCGCCGCCTTTGGCGGGAACGTGTCCGTGCCCGTCCAGCACGACGCCTCCTGCGGTGCGGATCTCGGTGCCGCAGCGCTTGCAGAACGCAGCATCGGTGTCGTGGTCTGCACAGCCGCAGGCAGGGCAGAACGACGAGCGGCGCGCCTCCGCCATCACATTCGTCAGCTCCGTCGTCACGATGCCCGTTGGCACCGCTATAATGCCGTAACCTAGAATTACGATGAACGTGGTGATGATCTGGCCTAGCGTCGTCTGCGGGGCGATGTCGCCGTAGCCGACCGTCGTCAGCGTGACGACCGCCCAGTACATACTGCGCGGGATGCTCGTGAAGCCGTTCTGCCCGCCCTCAACGATGTACATCAGCGAACCCAGGATGGTGACCAGCGTGAGCACCACGAAGATGAACACGAAGATCTTGCGGCGGCTCGCGACGAGCGCCCGGCCGAGCTCGTTCGCCTCGGATAAGTAATTGACCAGCTTCAGGATGCGGAAAACACGCAGGAAGCGTAGGATCCGTACGATCAGGAAGAACTGCGCGCCAGGCACGAACGCGCTGATGTAGGTCGGCAGGATCGCTAGCAGGTCGATCACGCCGTAGAAGCTGCGCGCGTAGCGCTTCGGTTCGTAGGCGGAGGCCAGGCGCAGGACGTATTCGATCGTGAAGACGATCGTGAAGAACCACTCGACAGCTCGTAGCTCGAAGTGGAACCACATCCGGATCGTCTCGACGCTTTCCAGCATCACCGCGAGCAGGCTGAGTGCGATCAGCCCGATGAGCACGATGTCGAACGCCTTACCTGCGGGCGTGTGCGTCCCGAAGATGATCTCGTGGGCCTTGTCGCGCCACGGCGCGCGTCCTGGCGGCGGCGGCGTGTCGTCCGCCTCGAAATCGGGGCCGTGGTGATCGGGTGCGAGCTCGGTCGAGCGAGGCAACGAGGTTGGAGGATGGGTCATGAGGTAGACACGAATGAAACCCTCCTCCAACGAGACGGCTGTCTTCCGGGTCCGCTTGCACGCCGAAGCTGGTATCGCTGGTTACGTCTCAGCCCTTCAAGATGGCCTCGAACCGCGTGCTGATCGCGTCGATGTCGAACGCGGTCTCGGCATAGGTGCGCGCGTTTGCCCCGAGCTGAGCGCGTAGGTCCGGGTCCCGGAGCAGGCGCTCGGCGTGTGCGACGAAGCCAAGGGCATCGCCCGGCGTTGTCGCTAGGCCCGCCTGCTCCCGCTTAACGATGCGCGCGGCGAGGTTCTCCTCAGGGATGGCCAGCAGCAGCGGGCGCGCGGCGCAGAGGTAGGTCAAGACCTTAGACGGCACAGAGAACACGCCAGCGTCCGGTTCGAGAACGGCTGTAAGCACGTCGGCAGTCGCGAGCACGTCGGGGAGGTCCGCGAACGGCTGGAAGGGGAGCAGGAGCAGGTTCTCCAGACCCCGCTCGGCGCGGCGCTCGGCCAGCCATTCGCCGCCTGCTCCCTCGGTGCAGACTACAACGCGCACGTCGGGCACGTCGGCGAAGTGCTCGGCGAGCTGCAGGAGCAGCGCCGGATTGTGCTTGAGGCCGAGCGTGCCCGTGTAGAGGATCACCCGCTTGTCCGCGAGGCCGTGGGTCTGGGCCCACGGGTTGTTCTTGGGACGCTGCGGCATCTCGTCCAGCGGCGCCCAGTTTTCGACGGTGTGCAGTCGCTCGTCGGGCAGCCCCCAGTTGCGGAGGATGGGGCGGAAGTCTTCCGTGATGAGCACGACGTCGTCGCTCGCGTTCAGGATGCGGCGCTCGATGCGGACATAGTAGGAGCCCACGAGAGCGCCGAGGCCGGGAAGCTTCTGCCGGAGAATGCGCGAGGCTGCTACGGAGATAAGATCCTGGAGCCACTTCACGAAGCGGGCTTCCTGCTTGCGAGCCGCTGCGACGATGAGGCGCTCAGCGTCAAGCGGCGTGTTTGCCGAGAGCACGACATCCGGGCGAAACTCCGCTACAGCGCGGGCCACCTTTGTCCCGTGCTCGATTTCTCGGCGGCGCCGTTCGAGGAGGACGCTCAGCGACCGCGCGCCTTTCTCGAGGGCTCCCTTCTCCATGGCTACCCCGACCACGCTGAAGGAGGGCGGGTCGTCCGGGAGACGCGACAGTTGGCCCTGCGGGGTCTGGTTGGTGCTGCTGAAGAGATGACGGACCGTGTGCCCGCGCCGAGCAAGCGCCCGCGCAAGCTGCACCTGGAAGGGGTGGCCCGCGTAGTCATGGACCAGGATGCGCATGGACGTCGGGGAGGAGGAACGAGGGCAGCGAGACCGACAAAAAACGCGCTCGCGGGGTGCACGAGCGCGTCGAGGGGGAGAGGCTGATCCGGGATCAGCGAGTGGCGCGAGAGAGACTTGAACTCTCGACCTCCGGGTTATGAATCCGACGCTCTAACCAGCTGAGCTACCGCGCCAGGCAGACGAAAAAGATACGACGTCCGCTCAGCGATCACCCAAGGGAGCCGACAAATCTCCGTGAAGCGAATCACGGACGAGCGGATCGGCCGCCAGCCGGTCGCGCAGCAGCGCCGAATACTGCGCTGCGCCGAATCCGTTGAGATGGTCCGCATCGAGGAAGAGGCCCGCGTCCTCCACAAAGTCCGCGTGCTGGCTGTCGTCGAAATAGACCACGTGGTCCTGCGCGTCAGCGAGGGTTCGAACTGGCCCACGTAGGTCACACGTCGAGGCTGCGGGTAGCCCTGTACCGTAGGCGGGCCAGTAGGGCGGGGTGTAGAACACTACCCGAACCGGCGCCCCGGCGATGTCGGGGATCGCAGCCAGCGCGGCGGCGGCCCGCTCGCAGAGCGCGGGGTCGGCAGCCTGGGCGCGCGCGTCCACATCCACGTGTGCCTCGACGGTGAGCACGGCGATGCTGTCGAGCGTCGCCGCGTCGCGGACGGTGTCGCGCGGGCGGTCATCGATCCAGCCGTTGGGTTCAACCTGGAAGTCCAGCGGCCTGCCTGCGATGCCGTATACGACGCCCTTCCAGTGATCGCCCCGCATGAGCGGAGCCAGCCGAGCATGAACCCGCAGCCCGATATCCTGATGCCAGCGCCCCGCGCTCGTGTGGAGCGCATAGAGCTCCCGCCGCCGGTCCCGCGCCGAGGCCGCGATCTGGGTGTTGTCCCACGCGTACGGGGCCACCGCCACGAACACGGCGCGGAGGCGGGGGAGCTTCGGTCGCTCCTGCTCGAACGCCCATCGCGTCTCGAAGGGGTCGCGCGAGGAGCGCCACAGGTGAAAGCCCGCCAGGCTCGAGCCGTCCGGCTTTAGCGAATCGAACAGCACGGCGCGGTTGTGCGAATGGCCCAGCGTCACGAAGCCAATCGTGTCCGCTTGCGCTTGGCGCATCGCCTCACGCTCGTGGACCTCTGGATACACCGGCGCCACCGTCTCGCTGAGCAGAAACAGGAGCGCGCCGACACTGGCTAGCGCGCCGAGGAGCACGATGGGACGGGGAGGAGGGGAGAGGACGGGGGACGACACGGGTCAGAACTGGAAGTAGATGAACGCCTGCGCGCCGAACTCGCCGAAGCAGAGGACACTAAGCACGAGTGCGACGAACACGGCGACTTGCTGCCAAGTGGGTCGCTGGCGTACCCGGTCCCACCACCACGTGCCCCGTTGCTCTTCGGCGATCTCAACGGCGAGCACCGTGGTGAGGGCGGCCAACCCGAGCGCGGCCTCGTAGCCCGCTAGCCCAAGCACGAGTGGGCCCCCGCCGAGGCCTTCGCTGGGGAAGCGCGCCATCGCCGCCAGCAGGGCGAACGCGTCGCCGAACGAGGCTGCGCGGAAGAAGACCCACGCGACGACGGCCAGGTGAAACGTAGCTGGTATTGCAATAAATAAACGGAGCCGCGTCGCTTTCCCCCAGAGCCGGTCGCGCGTGGGCTGTGTCAGCCGCCCCACGATCAGGTACGTCCCGTGCAGCGCGCCCCACGCCACGAACGTCCATGCCGCGCCGTGCCAGAGGCCGCTCACCACGAACACGATGGCGATGTTCACAGTCCACCGGGGCAGCGCCACGCGGTTGCCGCCGAGCGGGACGTAGACGTAGTCGCGAAACCAGAACGAGAGGCTGATGTGCCAGCGCCGCCAGAACTCGCCGATGGAGCGCGCGAAGTAGGGGCGGCGGAAGTTGTCCATCAGCCGCACGCCGAGCACCTCCGCCGCGCCGATGGCGATGAGGCTGTAGCCCGCGAAGTCGCCGTAGATCTGAAAGGCGAACGCGTAGCTCGCCCCCCACGCCTGCGCGCTCGTCGCGAGGTCCGGGGCAGCGTAGACGGCGTCCACGTAGAACGCCAGCCGGTCGGCGAGGACGGTCTTCAGGAAGAAGCCCCAGCCCATGAGCAGGCTCCCACGAAAGGCGCGCGTCCAGTCCCAGCGCGGCGCGGCGTGGAGCTGCGGCAGCAGCCGCTCTGAGCGTTCGATGGGGCCCGCGACGAGCTGTGGGAAGAAACTCACGTACAAGGCGAACACGCCCAGGTGCCGCTCCGGGGCCCGCGCGCCGCGATACACGTCGATGGTGTACGAGAGCGTCTGGAACGTGTAGAACGAGATGCCCACCGGCAGCAGCAGGTCGAAGCCCCGCAGCCCCGCGTCGAGGCTCATCCATCCGAAGAGCGCATTCGCGGTGTTCGCGAAGAAGCCTGCGTACTTAAAGATGCCCAGCAGTCCCAGGTTGGCCGCTAGGCTCGCGAGCAAGAAAGGCCGCCGTGCCTGGCGCGTGCCTTGGTGGCCCATCGCTCGCCCGCAGGCGTAGTCCACGCCGGTCGAGAGCCAGATCAGCAGCAGGTACGATGGCTCCCACGCAGCGTAGAACAGGTAGCTCATCGCCAGCAGCCACGCCCACCGCCACCGCCCCGGCGTCACGAACGCGCCCACGACCGCAATGGGGAAAAAGGCGAGGAACGCGAGCGAGTTGAAGAGCACGCAGCCGGGGTCGGAGCCGGAGAAACAGGGGGGCGGGAGAACGGAGAAGGTAGAGCCCACGACCTACTGCACGATCTGGGCCTGACAGCGCGCCCGGTCGGGCGTATCCTGCGGGAGCGCAGGGTGAGGTAGAACCCTCGCAACGCGGCGCCTGAGGGCTACGCCCTCGCGCACGCGGCCTGCTCGACTCCCACACCGTTTTCCTCCCACATGCGCTACCGGAAGCTTCCGGCCTTTCGCGTGCGCGGCTCCCGCCGGGCGCTGCTCGTGAGCGGCGCTGTGAGCCTCGTCGTCCTGCTCGTCGTCCTCCCGGTTGAAGTGCCCCGTGCGCTCGACGTGCCGGGGCGCGTGTTTCCAGCGCAGGAATGGGTGGTGGCCCGGACGCCGGATGGCGCGGTGTCGGCGGCGCTGCAGAACCACCGCACGGGCGAGGTCGAGGCCACGTACTCGGCGCAGCCGATGCGCGGTGACGCGGTACGCTTCCGGCTCCGCCCGACGGCCGACTACCCCATCGTGCAGGAGGGCGACACCGTGGGCGTGTTTGAGTCCGGTGAGGCGGCCCGCCGCCGCGCGGCCGTCGCGGGCGACATCGAGGCGGCGCGGGCGCGGCTCGCGCTGCACCAGGCCGGGGCTAAGGAGGCCGTCATCGAGGTGGCACGGCAGGAGGCGCGTCGGGCCGACGAGGCGCTGGCCTACGCTTCGGATGTGTACGCCCGCCAGGCAGCGCTCGCCGAGCGCGGTGTGGTGGCCAGCCAGGAGACCGAGGCGGCCGAGAACGCCTGGCGCCTCGCTGAGGCTGAGGCCGCCGCTGCCCAGGCGCGCTACGACGATGCCCGGACGGGGGCCCAGGCCGAGCAGATCGCGCTCGTGCAGGCCGAGATCGCCGCGCTCGAAGCGCAGGCGCGGTCGCTCTCCGAACGCGCTCAGCTCTCCACGCTCGTCGCGCCGTTTTCAGGTCAGGCGCTCCGGGTCTTCTCGCGCGACACCCTGCTCGTCGTCGCCGACACCTCGGCCTACTTCGTTGCGATGCCGGTCCCGTGGGCCGAGCGCGCCCGCGTGGCAGTCGGCCAGCCTGTCGCCATCCGCACGGCTGGGGGCGTGGCCCACGCGCGCATCGTAGATCTGCGCTCGACGCCGGTGCACACGGCGGGTCAGCCCTACCTCATGGGTATGGCCGAGGTCGAGTCAGGCCGCGAGGTGCTCGTGCCGGGGCAACTCGCCCGCTGCGCTATCGAGCTGGACCCGCAGCCACCGCTGGCCGTCGCCCGTGCGTTCGCGCGCAGCCTTTTCCACTGGTAGCGGTCGCTCCCCACGCCGTTCGTCACGTCGTGAGCTTTCCCCGAGTCGCCATGCGCTCTGAGATCAAGTACCTCATCGCCGAGTCAGAACGGGCGCGCCTCCACGAGCGCCTCGCGCCGTTTGTGCGGAGCGACGCCCACGCCACCGTGCGCGATCAGGCCCGTGCAACAAATGGCTCCATCGCAGGCGACGTCCCGGGCTACACGGTGCGGAGCATCTACTTCGACACGCCTGACCTGCGCGACTACCACCAGAAGGAGTCGGGCGACCTCCAGCGCCGCAAGCTGCGCATTCGCGGCTATGGCGAGCCCACCAGCGAACAGTCGGGCGGCACGTCTCCGCTTTTTCTGGAAGTGAAGCGCAAGCACGAGCAGGCCGTCTGGAAGACACGCGCACGGACGACCGCCTCAGAGGCATGGGCCCTCCTCCAGGGAGACCTCGACGTGGAGGCACTGCCTGCCGCCCAGCGCGACGCCGCGCGCTACTTCCTCTACCGGCTCCGCCGCGAGCGCCGCCGCCCGACGCTGCTCGTCACCTACGACCGCGAGCCGCTCGTGGGGCGCTTTGACCCCTCGCTCCGCGCCACCTTCGACCGGCACCTGCGCTGCCGATCCCACCCGACGCTCACACCGGGCTTCGCCGCGCTCTACGCTGAGGAAAGGCTCCGCCCGGTCCTGCCCGGCCACTTCATCCTCGAAGTCAAGTTCGACCGGCTCTACCCGTCGTGGCTGCGCCCCATCCTCGGGTCGATGGGCCTTGCGCGGCAGGCGCTTTCGAAATACGCGATGGGCTTCGCGCTCGCCGCCGGGCGCAAACGCTGGCGCTTCGGGGCCTCCGCTACCTCAGCCTTGTCCGCCGCACCAGCGCTGACGGTGTTGCCGCGAGCCCGATAGACTTACCCTGATGCCGTTCGACACCTCCGATCCGTTTTCGCTGATCCCGCTGAGCACCGGCGAGATCGTCACCAACGTGGGGCTTGCGCTGCTCTGCGGGCTGACGATCGCGCTGCTCTACCGGTGGTCGTACCGCGGCACGAGCTACTCCGCGACATTCGTAGCCTCGCTCGTGACGCTCGCCATGATCACGGCCGTCGTCATCATGGCCATCGGCAACAACCTAGCGCGGGCGTTCGGGCTCGTCGGGGCGATGTCGATTATCCGCTTCCGCACCGCCGTCAAGGACACGCAGGACCTCACGTTCATCTTCCTCGCGCTGGCCGTCGGGTTGGCGGCGGGCGTGGGGTTCCACCGGCTCGCCATCGTGGGCACGGTGCTCGTCGGGGGGACGCTCCTCGTGCTCGGCCGGACCGGCTTCGGCGCGCTGCACCGGAAGGAGTACCTCGTCGAGTTGCTCGTGGCGGCGCAGGAGGGCGACGAGGCTCCGCCGTGGACGGCCACGCTCGACCGCTACGCCCGGCAGTACCGCCTCCTCCACGCGCGCTCGGCGGGCACCGGACAAACCGAGGTGGCCTACCTCGTCACGCTGCGCGATCCCGACGACGCCCGTTTGCTCGCTGAGCGGCTCGGCACCGTCGCAGGCGTGGAGCAAGTCACGCTCTTCTACGACGAGGAACGTCCCCTCTAGCCATACACGCCATGCGTCTCCGCGTTTTTGTCTCGGCGATCCTTCTCCTCACGCTCCC
This sequence comes from Bacteroidota bacterium, assembly GCA_039177895.1. Classification (GTDB taxonomy): domain Bacteria; phylum Bacteroidota; class Rhodothermia; order Rhodothermales; family Rubricoccaceae; genus JBCBEX01. The sequence continues at coordinate 14,405 of JBCDFO010000021.1, read as the reverse complement.
CGGTCGTGCGGCGGCGCAGGTTGCGTTCGAGTCGTCGAACCTGCCGATCCTCGTCATCGACACCGAGGGCATCGAGATTCCTGATGAGCCGAAGATTCCTGCGCGTCTGGGTGTGATCGACAACGCCGAGGGTGCGCGGAATCACCTCGCGGACCCGTTCAGCGGCTACGACGGAGCCATCGCCATCGAGGTGCGTGGGGCCACCTCGCAGCTCTTTCCGAAGAAAGCTTACGGCTTCGAGACGCGCGAGGCCGATGGCAGCAACAACAACGTCGAGCTGCTCGGCCTACCTCGCGAGAACGACTGGGTGCTGCACGGGCCCTACAGTGACAAGTCGCTCATGCGCAACGCCGTCGCGTTCGCGCTCGCGCGCGCCACCGGGCGCTATGCCAGCCGCGCCCGCTTCTGCGAGGTCGTGCTCAACGGCACCTACCTCGGCGTCTACCTCCTCCTGGAAAAGATCAAGCGCGACGACGCTCGCGTCGATATCGCCAAGCTCAACGAGGACGAGAACGAAGGCGACGACCTCACGGGGGGCTACATCCTCAAGATCGACAAGCACGTGGGCTCGGACGCCCTGAGTTGGCCTTCGGCTTTCAACACGGCGAGCTACAGCGTCCGCTATCAGTACGACTACCCCGCGCCTGACGCCATCACGTCCCAGCAGCGCGCCTACATCCGCGGCGTCATCGACGGCTTCGAGATCCTCATGGCCGGGCCGGACTTCGACGACCCGGAGACGGGCTACGCGGCCGTGATCGACGTGGGCTCGTTCGTGGACTTCTTCCTCGTGACCGAGCTCACCCGCAACGTCGACGGCTACCGGATCAGCACCTACCTCCACAAGGACAAAGACAGCAACGGCGGGCGGGTCCGCATGGGCCCAGTGTGGGATTTCAACCTGGCCATCGGGAACGCCAACTACGACCGCGGCGACGACGTCACCGGCTACCAGGTCGAGATGGACGATACGGCGTTCTCCGTGCCGTTCTGGTGGCGGCGGCTGCTCGAAAGCTCTGCGTTCACCCGCGCTGTCGTGGCGCGGTGGGAGGAGTTGCGCCGGGGGCCCTACCACCCCGACACGCTCGACGCGCTCATCGACACGCAGGCGGCGCTCCTCGACGAGGCGCAGGCGCGCAACTTCGCGCAGTGGCCCGTCCTGGGCGAATACGTCTGGCCCAACCCGTTCGTTGGCCAGACCTACGACGACGAGGTCGCGTACCTCCGCACCTTCCTCCGCGACCGTGGTGCTTGGCTCGACGCCAACCTCCCCAGACTCGTCGTAGCAGACGAGCCTGCGCCCGCCGCCCCCGGTGCCGCGTCGCTGTCGGTCTACCCGAACCCGAGTGCCGGGCAGGCGCAGGTCTCGCTGCGGGTCTCAGAGGCGGGCCCGGTTCGCGTCCGCATCGTCGATGCGCTGGGACGGACGGTCGCGCGCTTGCACGACGGCGAAGTGGCGGCAGGCGAGCGGAAATTTGGGTGGGAAGCACGAAGGCTCCCGGCTGGGCTCTACGTGGTTGTCGTCGAAGGCAGCGGCTGGCTCGTCCGGCAGAAGCTCGTAATCACGGGAGCGCGGTAGGGAGAATCGGGGAGGAGCGGAGCCTTCCCTTGACGCGCCCGTACCAGCCTGCTCACCTTGCGCCCCCGACTGAGCGACTAACGAATCGGGGCTGGCGAAAAGGGGGGACCAGGACGCGGCGAATTCGCTTGACGCGCCCGTGTCAGCCCGTTCACCTTTCGACCCTCGACCCTCGACCCTCGACCCTCGACCCGCACGCCCGTGGACCAAGCCCGCATCCGCAACTTCTGCATCATCGCCCACATCGACCACGGCAAGTCGACGCTGGCGGACCGGCTCCTCGAAGCCACGGGCACGCTCACGAGCCGCGAGATGCAGGACCAGGTCCTCGACTCGATGGACCTCGAGCGCGAGCGCGGCATCACGATCAAGAGCCACGCCATCCGCATGAACTACAAGGCGGAGGACGGCCAGGACTATGTGGTCAACCTGATCGATACGCCGGGCCACGTCGACTTCACCTACGAGGTCAGCCGCGCGCTCCAAGCCTGCGAGGGCGCGATCCTCGTGGTGGACGCCGCCCAAGGTATCGAGGCGCAGACGATCTCGAACCTCTACCTCGCGCTCGACGCCGACCTGGAAATCATCCCGGTGCTCAACAAAGTCGACCTCCCGAGTGCGCGGCCGGAGTTGGTGGCGAAGTCGATCACCGACCTCATCGGCGGGGACCCGGACGATGTGCTGCACGTGAGCGCCAAGACGGGCGAGGGCGTCCCGGCTGTGCTGGAGCGCATCGTCGAGCGCGTGCCACCGCCCAAAGGCGACCCCGAGGCGCCGCTCCAGGCGCTCATCTTCGACTCGGCGTTCGACACCTACCGCGGCTCGGTGGTCTACGTCCGCGTCGTGGAAGGCACGATCCGCGACGGCGACGGCATCCTGTTCATGGCGACCGACGCGAAGTACAACGCCGAGGAGATCGGGCACCTAACGCTCGGCCGCACGCCCGTGAAGACCCTCGGGCCGGGCGAGGTCGGCTACGTCGTCGGCAGCGTCAAGGACGTGCAGGACACGCGCGTCGGCGACACGGTCACGCACAGCCGCAACGGCGCCGCGAAGCCGCTGCCGGGCTACCGCGACGTGAAGCCGATGGTCTTCTCGGGCATCTACCCGACCGACTCCGCCGACTTCGAGGACCTGCGCGCCTCGCTCGACAAGCTCCAACTCTCCGACGCTGCGCTGCGCTACGAGCCCGAGACGTCCGCCGCGCTCGGCTTCGGCTTCCGCGTCGGCTTCCTCGGCATGCTCCACATGGAGATCGTCCAGGAACGCCTCGACCGCGAGTTCGACCTCGACATCATCACGACGCTGCCCAACGTGCGCTACACGGTCGAGCTGACCGACGGTGAGGAGATGATCGTCGAGAACCCGTCCGGGATGCCCGAGGTGGGACGCATCGGCGAGATCCGCGAGCCCTACATCAAGGCCGAGATCATCACGCCGACGACGTACATCGGCCCGCTGATGCAGCTCTGCCAGGAGCGCCGCGGCGAGTACATCAACACGCAGTACTTCGACGAGGAGCGCGTCGGCCTGCAGTACAACCTGCCGCTGGCCGAGATCGTTTTTGACTTCTACGACCGCCTCAAGTCGTTCTCGCGCGGGTATGCGAGCTTCGACTACGAGTTCATCGGCGAGCGCCCGTCGAACCTGGTCAAGCTCGACGTGCTGCTCAACGGCGACGCGGTGGATGCGCTCTCGACCATCGTCCACCGCGACAAGGCCTACCACATGGGCCGCAAGCTCGGGCAGAAGCTCCGCGAACTCATCCCGCGTCAGCTCTTCGACGTGGCGATTCAGGCCGCCATCGGTAACAAGGTGATCGCCCGGGAGACGGTGAAGGCGCTCCGCAAAGACGTGACGGCGCGCTGCTACGGCGGCGACATCTCGCGCAAGCGCAAGTTGCTCGAAAAGCAGAAGGCGGGCAAGAAGCGCATGAAGCAGGTCGGCTCCGTGGACGTCCCGCAGGAGGCGTTCCTCGCCGTCCTCTCGATGGGGGACGAGTAGAACGAAACGGAGAGCGAGGGAGACGGAGAACCGGTGAGGGGAAGACCGTCGCCGTTTCTCCGATTCGCCGTCTCCTCGTCTCGCTGGCCCTTGCCTTCGGGGGAGAATGGACGGAGTTTTGCAGGACCCGAGACGCTGTGCTGCGGTAAGTGCCCTCGCCGGACTGCCGCCGTCTGGATCACCACCACCGCCATGTCGCTCTCCGTCGTGCCTCGCCTGTATCTGCGCCTGCTGCTGCTCGCTGGTTTCCTGCTCGGTTCGGCAGCCCCGCTGCTCGCCCAGGACGTGGTGAAGGTCTTCAAGAAGCAGCGCGAGCGGGCCCGCGTGATCGAGGTGCTGGAAGAGAAAGGCGAAGCTGCCGACCCCAACGCCATCGAGACGCCCACGCCGCGCGAGGACGAGGTGACGGGCTGGATCGCCTCGGAGCGGCTCCGCCGGGCGCAGCGGGTCGCGGACTCGCTCCAGATCATCGCCGACTCCATCGCGGCGCTGCCGCCGCTCTCAGAAGTGCGCCTCAGCAAAGTCGAGCCCGACGAGCAGGGGGCCTTCCTCGACCGCTTCCGGGAAGCCTACTGGGTCTCGGTCCCCGAGTCCGCCGTCATCGACTCCCTGGCGACGCTCTACCTCCGCTCGCGCCTTGCGACGGCCTTCGGGACGCCGACGCGCAACGCCGCCGCCGTCGAGCAGGAACAGTACGGCGGTAGCGAGTTCGTCCAGTTCGAGTACTGGTTCGTCGTCAACGACTCCATCCCGCTGATGGTGCTCGACCGCAACGGGCCCGAGGGCATGGGCCTGCTCGTCGCCGGAGACCGCGAGGACGAGGCGCTGCTCGGCTACGTGAAGACGCAGCTCGCCGACCAACTCGTGCGCTCGACGCTGCTCTCGTCGTTCGTGGACTACTACCAGTCGCGCAACACGCGGCAGTGGTACCGCGCCGGCTACGATGGGGCACAGTTCTTCGTGAACGCGATCCGGCGGCCCCGCTGGGCGCGGCGGCTGCCGCCTCCCGAGAACCGGGGCAAGTGGACCATCCACCGCTGAGTGGGTGCGACGGAGCAGGGCAGTGCATCGCGAAGAGATCGCGAAGGAGCGTCGCCGGCGTGACGGAACAGGCATGGGAGGCGGCCGGGTTTGATGTAGGCCAGCGCACGTACTAGATTGGTACAGCGGCACGTTGCTTCCCAGTCCGACCGTCCGCGCCGCCGAGCCTCCTTCTCCCTCGACCTACCCACCACCCTGAACCGACCCATGCGTTCTCCCTTCCGTCTCCTGCTGCTCGCCGCGCTTGCGGTTGGCCTCAGCCTCCCCGTCTTCGCGCAAGACTCGCCCATCGGCCGCTGGTACACCATCGATGACGAAGATGGCACCCGGAAGTCCATCGTCGAGGTGTACGAGGCGGGCGATAAGCTCCAGGGCCGCATCATCACGCTCATCGGCCCGGACGGCAACACGGACCAGACGTGCGAGGAGTGCGCCGAAGGCTTCGACGGCCTCGAACTCGACGGCGTCGTGATCCTCACCGGCATGGCCGACGACGACGGCAACGGCGAATTCACCGGCGGTCGGATCACCGATCCCAAGTCCGGCAAGCAGTACAAGGCTAAGATGAAGCTCAATGACGACGGGAATCTCGAAGTCCGGGGCTATCTCGGCATCTCGTTGCTCGGACGTACCCAAGTGTGGGAGCCCGCCGCGCCAGACGCGACGGAGTAAGCACGCGCAAGCTCGCTTGCACGGCCCCCCGCACACTACGCTGCGGGGGGCCGTTTTTATTTCTGCCTCCCTCGCCCCGTCCGATCCCTTTGCCAACCATTCCCTAATCCCGCGCGCCCCTTGCGTCGGCGTGCGCAGACGCTATCTTCGGCAAACCCACCAAATCCAACGATGGAGGCACGAGTTCACAACACGCCCTCGTCCGTTTCGGTATCCACCACGTCGGTGCTCCACGCGCTCGCTGCGCGCGGTGTCTCCCCTGATCTCGACGGGGCTCCAACTCTTGACGAGGGGGGCACGATGACCCGCTCGTTCTCGTCAGCGACGATCCTCGGCGGGCACGTCCTCGTGCTCAACGCGGATTACCGCGCGATCTCGGTGTGCAGCGTCCAGCGCGCCGTCGTGCTGATGATGCTCCAGAAGGCGGAACTCGTCGAGGCGCGGGCGGGCATGGCGCTGCGCTCAGCGCGGAGCAAGTACCCGTGCCCGAGCATCGTGCGGCTGCGCGTCTACGTCCGGGTGCCGTACAAGCGCATCCTGCTCTCGCGTAAGAACGTGATGCGCCGCGACCGGCACACGTGCCAGTACTGTGGCCGCCGTGACAAGCTCACCATCGACCACGTGCTGCCGAAGTCGCGCGGCGGCAAGGACACGTGGGAGAACCTGGCGACCGCCTGCGTGGACTGCAACAACCGCAAGGGCAACCGCACGCCCGAGGAGGCAGAGATGCCGCTCGCGCGCACGCCGTTCCGCCCGAGCCACGTCATGTTCATCCGCGACTTCCTCGGCTCGCTCGACGACGCCTGGAAGCCGTACCTGTACCTGGCGTAGAGGGAAGTAGCTCCGTGCGGCAGTGATTCCGTGTTTCGGTGTTGGCGATACTGACACGGGGGCACGGCATCACTGCCGCACGGAAAGACCGGCTCGGCTGAAAAAGCCGTGGAGGCGGCACCGTGGACGCGGGTAGGCATTCAGGACGCTGACAGCCGCCCCCACATTGCTGGCCCCTGGCCAACCGCTGACAGCCTCCCCGATGAACATCCTCTCGAACCCGCTCTTTGCGCGCCTGCTGTGGGTGCTGCCGATCCTGCTTCTTGTCATCGCCGTCTCGCTGGGGCGCGCGGGTCTTGAGCAGCAGGAGGTGCTTCGCCAGGGCGAGACGGTGGAAGCGGAGGTGGTCGAGATCTACACGCGCGAGCGCTCCGAGATCACGCGCGGCGAGGCGAGGCTGGTGGTGACGCCGCCGGGTGCGACCGCGCCGGAGAGCCTGGCGGTCGAGCTGCCGCTCACGTTCCTCAAGGCGCTCGAAGCACGCGACGAGCCGACCGTGGATGTGGTGATGCAAGCCGGGTCCGACCAGGTGGTGCTCGTGCCCTACCAGACCGTGCAGGTGCGCCTCACCTTCATCAACGCCGCGATGGCGCTCGTCGGCTTCCTTGGCCTCGCCACGATGGTGTTCTTCTGGAACCAGCATCTCCGGCGCGAGGGCGATCCTGCGCACCGTGAAGTTGTCTGACTTCACGGCAGTAATTGGTTTGAATCCATCCTGTGGTGTTCGTGGTGAAATCGAAGATGCTTGTAAGTGCGCTACTACCCATCTGTACCAATAGACTGAAAGAGTGCTGGGCCGAATTCGACCATCAGCCCGTCATCCTTTAGGATCTGGTGGACATTGGCTTTTGTTTTGGGACTAGTGGCTAGATATGCTACTTGAAAAATATACTCTAGAGACGCTCGGGTATCCCTTCCTCTGGCTAATCTTAGTAACTGAAATCCCTCTGATGTTAAGGAAAAATGTGGTACTGATATGCTAATGTCAACACCTTCTTCTGGTGTTGCAACTATGGCGTAAGAGTTTATTTTACATAAGAGAGTTTTTTGAGCAGTATTGCTTTTTATATTTAAAGTTCGGCTGCTAGTGTTGGCGAGGCCTGCTTCTTCGAGAATAATGAGGTCGTCAAAGCGAAAGTGTTGGTCGTGGTTTGGAGTCTTAAATAGCGCACCAGAAAGCACTCCATTTGGGAGGATCTCCGCTACATACGGGGAGAGAGACTGTAGTGTCTGAGCTTCTTTCTTCGAAAGCGTACGAAGCCTTTCCAGTAAACGAAGCGAGAATGACCCTGGCCTCCTCACCTCGCCTGTAAGAATTCGCGCCCAGATAAGCTGCATCTCCCGGTCGCTTACATCCTCGGCATAAGAGAAAAACCGCGTCGCCCAGTCGTCATCAACGGGGTCGTCAGACACGGGGCCGTTATCGGTCGAGAACTGATTTACAGCCTCCCCAACGATGCCTTCAAAGTTGCGCTCTTTGCGAGCAGCGGAAATGAGTTGTCGCTGCATGCCCCGCGCCAGCAGCGCTTGCTCAGTCGATAAGTCTGAGGCTTCATCCAATGCCGCGATCGCAGGCAAAGGAGGATCATGCTCCCTAGCCTCAGCCTTGAGGGTCAATTCCCCGCCGGAGTATTCCGCGCTAATGCCCTGGTCGCTCAACTTTTTCATGGCTGGACCAAGAGTGCGAGCCTCAGCAGCACGAGCCTCAGCTAGCGCAACAATCTGTTTTGGCTTCAGCTTCCTGCCAAAGAGCTTGGAGAGCATCGCGGTGATGCGTTCTATCAGGACAAGCTTGACTTCAGGATCACTCATGTGCGTAGGCTTTCGGGTTCTAGGAGAGAGTAAGTGAGAATACGTCAGGTTGCTACTTCGCTGAAGCTCAGGTCTTCTCCAGCGACCTTGGCGACTAGGGCGACCCGGAGCACTAGCTAGTCAAGCAGAGGTAGCGCGCCGTAGTAGCGCCATAGGGGGAACGTCCGGGAATGCTTTTAGAATTCCGCCCGGCAGCGTACGTTTAGGGACCCACCCCCTAAACCGTGACCACCATGCGCTTTGCCATCTCGCAGCGCGCCGACGGGCAGTTCGTCTTCGAACTCGTCGACGGCGACCGGCTGCTCCTCGTCAGCCCGCCCTTCGCCGACCGCGACCAGGCCATCGCCGCCGTGCGGTCCACCATCGATGCCATCGAAGAGGCCAACGGCTACACCGCCGAATCCACCGACGCGGGCTACGTCCTCCGCGTCTACGACGGCGACGACAACCTCGTGGCCGAGTCGCCCGCCTCTGCCGCGCAAGCCGACACCGACGCCATCGGCTCGGCCCTCCTCGACGGAGCCGCGCGCACGGACGACTACGACGTCACGATCACGACGAGTACCACGGACACGGTCGCGACGCCGCTCGCCTTCCGCTCAATGCGCGACGTGGACCCGGTCGGGTTCTACGACTTCGACGCCGTCGGCGCGAGCCGCGAGCCCGGCGGACAGTCGTTCCAGCAGGGCGACTCGTACTACTACGTCGTCAATGACAGCGCGGGCGAGCCGCTCATCTTCACACGCTTCTACGGCTCGGCGGGCCCGCGCAACAAGCGCATGCGCTCCGTCCTCGAAGCCGCGAGCCGCGAGAACCGCTACGACACCGTCGAGGACGCCGACGGGGCCTACTTCATCCTGAAGGCGCGCAATGGGATGGAGATCGCGCGCAGCCGCCGCTTCGCCTCGGCCGCTGGGATGACTTCGGCGCTGGGCTTCCTTCAGGGTTACGCGCCCGATGCGTACAAAGAGGTCAAGGCCACGCGCCGCCAGCGCGGCGGCTCCGACAGCAACGACTACGACTTTACCCTCGCAGGCACGACGTCCGACCCCGGTTTCGACGCCTATCGGGCCGGGGCGGGCAACTTCGTGTTCCACTTCAACGGGGCGGAGGGCAAGCCGATGCTCTTCAGCCAGGGCTACTCGGGTCGGTCGTCGCGCGACAACGGCATCAAGGCTGTCATCCGCAACGCCGGGTTTAAGGACCGCTACGAGCTGAAAGAGGAGGACGGACAGCACTTCTTCATCCTCCGCGCAGGCAACCGCCGCGAGATCGCGCGCAGCCGTGCCTTCCCGACCGCCGCCGCGGCGATGGCCGCGATGGCCTTCCTCCGGGAGCAAGCGCCCGGCTACGCGGCCCAGTACGGCGTCGTCTTGCAGGAGCGCACGACGACCGAGACCGAATCGTTCACGATCCACGTCGATCCGCGCGACGTGGGTGCGGCCGCGCTCGGTGCGGCAGCCCTCGGCGCAATAGCTGGGGCGGGGGGCGATGACGAGGACGATATCGAGGCGGCCGGTGGCGGTGCGGCGATTATTGCGCCGGTCCCTGTGCCGACTCCGGAGTCCGAACCCGAGCCGGAGCCTGAACCTGTCGTGGCGGCTGCGCCTGTGGCAGCAGCGGCTCCCGTGGCAGCCAGTACCGGAACCGGCGCGGGAGCGACCGGCGCAGGGGCGGCGGCCGGTGGAGCGGGCGCAGGCGCTACCTCGGCGAGCGCGGCCGGCGGTGCAGGCGGCTGTCTGAGCGGTGGCTGCCTGCGGTGGCTCCTGCTGGCGCTGTTACTGCTAGCGCTACTGCTCCTGTTGTGGTGGCTGCTGACGCAGTTCGGCGGGTGCGGTACTACGACGGACGACGACTCGGCGGGCGTAGTCGAGGGCAACGCCGCGACGATGGAAGACGATGCCATCCCGCTGCCGCTGCCTGCCGACACGACGGAGGTCGATACGACCACGGCCACGCCCATCGGGGCTGCGATGGACACGGTGGCGGTCGAGGCTGAGCCAGAACCCGAACCGGAGCCGACACCCGAGCCGCAGCCTGAGCCCGAACCAGAACCGCTGCCTGAGCCTGAACCCGCCGCCGAGGTACCGAATGCACCGGACGTGTCCGGGGCTATCGTGCCGCGGAGCGCAGCCGAGGGCTTCGACCTCGACGGTTTCGCGTTGCGCCCTGGCTCCATGGAAGCGCGGCTGCTTGCCTATCTCAACGGCAGCGAGCCCGCCGGGCAGTCGTTCGTTTTCGGACGCGTGCTCTACCCAACCGGCGACCACCCCATCGACGAGGCCGGGTCTGAGCAGGTCTTCCTCGTCGGCGAGATCCTGAAGCGGTTCCCGAACGTCCGCGCCACGATCCACGGCCACATCGACGGGACGGAGAGCGAGACCTACACCGGACCCAACCCACGCGGCTCGATGACGCTCTCGCAACTCCGCGCCCACTGCGTCTGGCAGCGCCTCGTCTACCAGGGCGTCCCGCGCAGCCAGATCGAGATGGTCGGGCACGCGAACAACGACCCCGTTGCCTCGGACGACACGGCCGAGGGGCGCCAGCAAAACCGCCGCGTTGAGATCGAGATCACGCGGAAATAGGGAAGAGTTACGAGTGAAGAGCGTCTAGGCGCTCGCCACGCCCACGAACCCACGGTGGGCCGACACGTTGGGCGGGGGCGGAGTCAGATCCATTCGGACGGCTCCGCCTCCGCCTTTTTTCGGACACGCGCCCGACACCCATGACTCGATTGCTCCTTCTGGTGCTGCTCGTTGCAGCACCGGCCGTCCTCGCCCCTTCCACTCTAGCACAGCCTGCCGCCACCGATGGCGAACCGGTCGACACGACCGCCATTTCGTTTTTCAAAGCCGAAGCCACCGACCGCGGCCAGGTCATGGACCACGCGCTCTGGCTCACCGACATGCACGGCGGCCGCCTCACCGGCTCGCCCGAACTCGACGCCGCGCTCGACTGGGCAGAGGGCCGCTTCGAGTCGTGGGGCTACAGCGCCGAGCAGGAGCCTTGGGGCGAGTTCGGGCGCGGCTGGCAACTCGACCGTTTCTCGATGCAAGCCCGCGTGACGGGCCCTGACGTGGCGGCGCAGACGCTGCCCATCTTCGCGCTACCCAAAGCCTGGAGCCCCAGCATCGGCACCGCCGAAGGCGAGGTCGTCGTCTTCAACCCCGAGGACCGCGACGAGATGGAAGCCTTCCGAGGCATGCTCGGTGGTAAGGTGGTGTTGATGGGCGACCTCAGCGAGGTCGAGGTCGGCTTCGAGCCCATCGCTGTCCGCAAGACGGACGAGGAGCTGCTCAAGCTCGCCAACGCCAGCGGCGCACCGGGCAGCGGTCGCCGGTACTCGGCGGAGCAGCTTGCCCGCTACCGGTTCCGCGCCGAACTCCTCGTCTTTGTCCTCAACGAGGGGCCGCTCGCGATCCTGGAGCCGTCCAACCTCGGCGGCACAGGCTCGATCCGCGTGATGTCGGCCGCCGTGCCCGCTCCGCCGAACGCGGCGTGGTACGACCGCCCGCGCCCCTGGCAGGCCGGGGCCGAGACCATCCCACAGTTCGTGCTCATGGACGAGCACTACAACCGGCTCGTCCGCCTCGTCGAGGGCGGGCAGGACGTACGGGTCGACATCGACTACGCCGCCACGTTCATTGACGACAGCCCCATCGAGTCCAACGTGATCGCCGAGATTCCCGGCACCGACCCGGAGATCGGCGACGAGATCGTGATGGTCGGCGCGCACATCGACGGATGGCACGGGGGCACCGGGGCGACGGACAACGGCTCCGGCACGTCCGTCGCGATGGAGGTCGGACGCCTGCTGAAGGCCTACTATGACGAGCGCGGCGAAGGCCCGCGTCGCACCATCCGGATCGCGCTTTGGACAGGCGAGGAGCAGGGCCTGTACGGCTCCCTGGCCTACGTCGGCGAGCACTTCGTCGAGCGCGAGGGCCGTGCGGCCGTGGCGCTCAAGCCGGACTACGACAAGTTCTCCGCCTACTACAACCTCGACAACGGCACGGGTCGCATCCGCGGCGTCCATCTGCAGCGCAACCAAGACGTCGGTCCCATCTTCCGCGCCTGGCTCGACGCCTTCGACGACGAGACCGCGCAGACGCTCACGATCTCGCCGACCGGTGGCACGGACCACCAGGCCTTCGACGGCGTCGGGCTGCCCGGCTTCCAGTTCATCCAGGACGGCGTCGCCTACTTCAAGCAGACCTGGCACGGCTCGATGGACACCTTCGACCACCTCGTCGAAGACGACCTGGAGCAGGCGGCCGCGCTGATCGCGACGTTCGCTTACCACACCGCGGAGCGTGATGAGAAGCTACCGCGCAAGCCGTTCACCCTGGCCCCGCGCACGGGCAGCGAGGGCACGAACTGAAATCCAGGGGCGGAATTGCGACGGGATCGTGGCAGCGAGGCCGGGTTTGGGGCTCTCAGCTATCGGCTATCGGTTTCTCACGTCGCAACTCATCAGGCGAATTTGGTCCCCGCGTCCCTCTTGGACGACCACACGGGCGCGCTTCCTCGCGAGACGTACCCGCTTCATGTTTCGGCTAGGGTGCGGTCGTACGCGGCCCCTCGCGTCGGCCGACGAGGAACGGATACGGATCAACCGCGCCGGAGCCGGTGTAGACGCCGAAGTGCAGGTGCGGGGGCGTCGTGCGTGCGTTGCCCGTGTTACCGACGGTTCCGAGCGTATCGCCCGACTGCACACGCTGGCCGCGCTGGACGCGTTGCTCGTCGAGGTGCGCGTAGTAGAGCGAGCCGATGCGCGTGCGCAGCCACACGACCCGCCCGCCGAGCGGGGTGTCCTGCACCCGCGTGATACGGCCGGGCAGCGAGGCCACCGCAGGCGTCCCGCGTGGCGCGAAGATGTCGACGCCCTCGTGCAGCCGCGCCCCGCCATCGCGTGGAGCCCCCCAGAAGCTGCGGATCGCGCGCTCGTTCACCGACGCCACGGGGAAGCCTAGCGACGGGGCGGTTTCGAGGCGCACCGCCACTACACCTGCCGCGAGCAACTCAGGCTGGACCCGCAGCAACAGCGATTCATCGCGCCGCGCGCGTCGCTCGAAGCGTAGCGTGTCCGACGTTGTCGCGCCCATCGAGTCCGCGTAGGTCCGGGCGACCTCCGACCAGAGCCGCTGTGCGACGGGCAGCGTGTCGGCGGGCGGCACGAAGAAGAGGTCGGCGAAGACGCGCGCCGAATCGGCGTTCAACACGGGGACGAGCTCGATCTGAAGCACCTCGCCGCGCTTCAGGTCGAGGCGCGTGCTCCAGGCGTCAGGCTCGGCCGCCTCGAACGAGAGGGCGGGCGCAGCGGGGAGTCCGCTCGCTTCGTCGACGAGGAGGGCAGCGGCGGCGGCGTCTTGCCAGCGCTGTACGAGCACAGAAGTACCAAGCCCGGCGTCGATGAGCGCGTCGCGGTAGGCTTCGTGAGGCGGCGCGACGGAGACGAAGGGGAGCGAATCGGTGGCCTCGCAGCCGGTGAGAGCGAGAAGCAGCGTGGCGACAAGAGCGAGGCGGAGCGGGCGCAGGCCAGGTGGTGGTGTGAGCATAGCGGTGCTCTACGGCGCGAGCCCGTCAAAGGCTGCGCCCCGGCACGAATTTCGAGGTGAGGAGACATCGTTCCCGTCGTGTCTGCATCCGCTCAAAATCGAGGCGTACGGGTGTCGATATCTCTGTAGTCGTTCCAACAGGTAGCCGCCGCCGTGTTCTGGACCCTCCTCCGCCTGCAGGCGCTCGCGTTCTGGCGTGCTCCGCACCGCTCGGGGCGCGTGGCGCTGGCGAGCCTCCGAGCGCTCGGGTTGGCCTACGCCGTGCTGACGGCGGCGGCGCTCGGCTTCCTCATCCCCGACACGCTCTCGGTGTGGGCTCCCGACGTCTCCGCTCGGCTCGCCGTTGAGCAGGCGGTACTGCCAGCGCTCGTGCTGCTTACCATGGGGCGGATCCTCTTCCAGGACGTCCCCACGCGCGGGGTGGAGGCGTTCCTGATGCTCCCCGTGACGCGGCCTCAGGTAGCCCGTGCCGTGATGCTGCGCGCTGCGCTGACGGTCTTCAACGTCGCCCCTATGGCCTTCGCGGTTCCGTTTGCGCTGCGTACGGTGCAGGGCGCGGACGGCAGCGGCGCAGCGCTCGTGTTCGTGCTCGGCATGGCGGCGTGCGTGGCGGTCTCGCACGGGGCTGTCGTGGTGTGGAAGACACGTTTGGGCGCAGCACCGCGCGAGACCGTCGCCGTCGTCGGGGCCGCGCTCACGGCGATGTCGGGGGCCTACCTCGGCTTGGGCGGCGTCCTCGGCCCCCACGCACTCGCCACGACCGGGCTGGTGCTGGTCGTGGCCGTGCTGCTGAATGGCTATGCCTACCGCACGCTGCAGGACGCGCTCTACCTCGACCCGCCGCTGAAAACGAAGCAGCCGAAGGCCGCCGCGCCGCTGAGCGGCTTCGAGCGACCCGGCATCCG
>JBCDFO010000020.1:0-25910 GCA_039177895.1 Bacteroidota bacterium | reverse complement strand
TGAGAACGCCGAGTGACGAGGTCCGATCAACGAGCGAGGTAGAGTTGGCTGCTGAACCCAGCGTGCTAGCCCGGCTGTCTGTCTTCGCGTCCGCAGCAGCGTTGAGCGCGACGCAGGACCTCGTCCGGCTCACGCTCCCGCATCTCACGAGCGCGGCCCAGCCGGACCTCGTCGCAGAGGAAACGCTCGCGCTCGTAGCGACTGTGACCGCGCGTGCAGCAGAGACGGGCCTGCGCGAACAGCCTGATGCGCTGGCCGCAGCGGGCTCCGCGCTCGTTGAGTTGCCGTTTCTCTACCACGACTACCTACTCGGCGTGCAACTCGTGGCGGCAGGGGAGGAGGGCGATGTGGACGTTGACCAGAGCGTGTATGATCGGCTGACGCGCAAGATGGAGTTCTACGCCGCGCACCTGCCTCCCGGTCGCTTCCCTGGCCCACGCGCACTCGATGACAAGCTGCCGCTCTGGATGGGCCGCATCTCGCCGCCCAAGCTGCCTACGACGCCGCAGGAGCGACTCGCCGACCTCGGTGCGACGGAACTTCTGGCCACGCATGCCCGGCTTGTCTTGGCTTTCGCCCAGAAGGTAGCGACCTGACTCTCCGTTTACCCTCGCGGACAGATGGCTCTCGATCCCAATCGGCTTCACCCTGAGACCCTCGCTGTCCGTTTACAGGCTGAGCGCTCGCAGCATCGGGAGCACGCGAGCCCGCTCTACCTCACGTCGAGCTTCGTCTTCGACAATGCCGAGCATGCGCGCGCACTTTTTGCTAAGGAAGTCGAGGGGTCCGTCTACTCGCGCTACGCGAACCCGACCGTGGACGAGTTCGTGGCGAAAGTCTGCGCGCTCGAAGGCGCACCGGCTGGTATCGCCGTAGCCTCTGGGATGTCGGCGGTCTTCACACCGATGGCTGCGCTCCTCTCGGCAGGCGACCACCTGCTTTGCTCGCGCTCCGTCTTCGGCTCCACGACCAAGATCGCGAAGGAGATCCTGCCCAAGTGGGGTATCGAGACGAGCTTCGCGCCCATCGACCAGCCGGAGCGGTGGCACGAGTTCGTCCGCCCGACGACGAAGCTCTGCTACGTCGAGACGCCCTCGAACCCCGCGCTCGATCTGATCGACCTCGACTGGCTCGCCGACTTTTGCCACGAGCGCGGTATCCTGCTCTTCATCGACAACATCTTCGCGACGCCCGTCGTGCAGCAGCCGATGCGTCACGGAGCCGACCTCGTGATGCACTCCACGACGAAGTTCATGGACGGGCAGGGCCGGACGCTCGGGGGCGTGGTTGTCGGCAAGGAAGAGGTGATCGAGCAAGTGCGGCTCTTCGCGCGGCACATTGGTCCGGCGCTCTCGCCGTTCAACGCGTGGGTGGTGAGCCGCAGCCTAGAGACGCTCCACGTCCGCATGGAGCGCCACTGCGCAAGCGCGCTCCGCCTCGCCACGTTTCTCGAGGGGCACTCGGAGGTCGCGTTCGTGAAGTATCCCCATTTACCGTCGCATCCGCAGTACCACCTCGCCCAGCGGCAGATGAGACTCGGCGGTGGGCTCGTGACGTTCAGCGTACGGGGTGGCATCGCGCAGGGCCGCCGCTTTCTCGACGCGCTGGAGCTGTGCTCGCTCACGGCCAACCTAGGCGACACGCGTACCATTTGCACGCATCCAGCGAGCACGACCCACAGCAGCCTGACCGACGGGGAGCGCGATGCCGTGGGCATCGGCCCCGGGCTGGTCCGTGTCTCCGTCGGCCTGGAGCACGTTGAGGATCTCATCGCCGACCTAGATCAAGCGCTGGTGCGGAGCCGGGCGTAGTTCAGACGTATTCTCGCGTGCAGGCGAGCGCTGCGACCGATACGCTGACTCCGGCTTCGATGAGCGGACGCGCCGCTGCCGCCAGCGTCGCACCTGTGGTCAGCACGTCGTCAATTAGGAGGACGTGACTGCCTCGCACGTCAGCGTCCCGTCGCAGGGCAAAGGCACCATCCACGTTGGCCCACCGTGCGGCGTGATTCAGCGCCGTCTGCGAGCGGGTCGGACGGGCGCGACGCAAGAGATGCAGATCCAGGTCAGCATCCAGTCTCGCAGCGAGGCCGCGTGCGAGGGTGGCACTCTGGTTGTAGCCGCGCGACAGCACGCGTCTCCGGTGCAGCGGTACAGGCACCACGAGATCGCAGGCGAACCCCTCGGGCAATGCTTCCGCGACCCAGCGGCCGAGCGCGAGGCCGAGGTGCGGGCGGTTGCCGTACTTCAGCCGGTGTTGCACCGCAGCGACGGTGCCGTGCTCGTCGTACGTCCACAGCGCCGCGAGGTGCTCCAAGGGCGGCGGGCTGGGAAGCTTGCCAAAGCGCACCGCCAGCGTGGCGGGCTCGGCAGGCGGGATCGCCTGGCGGCATGCGACGCAAAGCGGCGGCTGGTGAGGCACCGGACGCAGGCGATGCCTGCAGCCGAGGCACGTAGTCGGAAACGCGAGTTCGGCGAGCGCCTGGTAGGCGGACGACGCGCCAGCGCGAAGGGTGAGGGGAACCGGCATGGGTATACACTGAGCACACAACGACGAAGCGAGGCACAACCTATCTTGGCCTCATCCCATCCCTAGACATCCGCCAGGTTGCGACGTAACCCGGCATCCTTATCCGCTCCATGGCCAATCAACGCCGGGGCATGCTCATCAAGAACGTGAGTGAGCGCCCCCTGACCATCATTCTGAAGAACCGCGGCATCGATATGACGGCCGGCGAAGAAGTGCTCGTCACTGCTGAGGAGGTGCGCGACGACATCCTCCGCGACCACATGCAGCGCCGCACCATCGCCATCGTGCGGCCCTCGACGGAGGAGGAGAACGAGGCGCTCCTGCAGCGCCTCGCCGAGGCCGGGTGACGACGCGCTGACCTGGCATGAACGTCCTCGCGCTCGAACCGTGGTACGGTGGCTCGCACAAGCATTTCTTGCGCGACCTCATCCGCCACAGCCGTCACGACTGGACGCCCATCACGATGGCCGCGCGCTATTGGAAGTGGCGCATGCAAGGCGGGGCCGTCACGCTTGCCCAGAAGGCGAAGGACGCCCATGCGGAGGGCCTTTGCCCCGACGTGGTCTTTGCGTCGAGCATGGTCAACCTGCCCGCGTTCCTCGCGCTCACGCGGCCTCGCTTCGACGCCGTGCCGGTGGTCCTCTTCTTTCACGAGAACCAACTCACGTATCCCATCCGGGACGACGAGGAGCGCGACCTGACGTACGCCTACATCAACTACCTCTCGGCGCTCGCCGCCGACCGCGTCGTCTTCAACTCGCAGTTTCACCTCGACGAGTTCTTCGGTGCGCTGCCGACGCTGCTAGCGCGCTTTCCGGACTACACGCACCCCGGCACGCTTGCCGACATCCGCGCGAAGTCAACCGTGCTCCACCTCGGCCTCGACCTCGACGGGCACGACGCGCACCGGGTCGATAACGACGCCGCCGAAACGCTCGACCAGGGACCGCCCGTCGTGCTGTGGAACCAGCGGTGGGAGTACGACAAGAACCCCGCGCAGTTTTTCCGCACGATGAACCGCCTCGACGACGCGGGCGTGCGCTTCCGGCTCATCCTGGCGGGAAAGCATTACGAGGAGAAGCCTCCGGAGTTCGAGCGGGCCTTCCAGCGCTACGCCGAGCGGATCCTGCACTACGGCTACGCCGAAGATTTCGCCGCCTACAGTCGCCTCCTGCACCGCTCCGACGTGGTCGTCTCGACAGCGCGGCACGAGTTCTTCGGCATCGCGATGCTGGAGGCGATCCACTGCGGCTGCCATCCTGTGCTGCCGAACCGGCTCACCTATCCCGAACTGATCCCGGATACGCTGCACCGCCCGCTCCTGCACGCGCCGGTCCTCTACGACGACGAGGACGACCTGTTCGCGCTGTTGAAAGGCATCCTGAGCGGGCGTGACAAGCCGTTGCCGCGGTCGGTATTGCGTGGCATCTCGGCCCATCTCAACTGGCCCGAGCAGGTCGCCCGCTACGACGACCTGCTCGAAGCCTGTCTCGGCTAGCGGCGTCAGCGGAGCACCGTGACCTTCTCCGTGGCCGCGTAGCCCTCAGCAATGACGCGGACGACATAGGTCCCGCTCGCGAGCGTCCGCGCGTCGAGTGCGAAGTCATGGTGCCCGGCCTCGTAGGCACCCGACGCGAGCGTCGTCACGATCCGGCCGCGCAGGTCGTACACCGCGATCTCCACGTCGGACGCCTCGGGAAGCGCGAGTCGGATGGTCGCGGTATGGGCTTGTGTCAACGGGTTCGGGTAGGGCGCAGCGAGGGCGTAGTCGGTCGGCAGCGCCTGGCTCCGCGCGACCGGAGCCCCGTTGGCCGAGGCCAACGCGCCGTCTTTTGCTGTCGCTGGTTGGTCCCCCTGTTTGTTGGCGTCGCGGGTTGCCTGCGTGTCGTCGGCTGTGCCGCCCACCGTGTCCAGGGTGTCCTCGTCAGGCTGCGTCCGTTCTGCTCGGTCCCTGTCGGCCGTCTGAGACGCTGTTTGCTCATCCGAGGCGGGCTCAGGAGTTCCCGAGTTCCGCTCGCCGTCGGCTGGAGCTGCTTCGCCCTGCTGGTCTTTAGCATCGAACGCACCGTCCTCCGCAGGCTCGTGAGGAGCAGCCTGGTCGTCCGCATCAGACCTCCCGTCGGCGAGGTCGTCAGACGCGGTGCCGGGCTCGTGTGCCGAAGCCACGTCATCATCCAGGAGCGCGGCCCACTCGGCGTCGTCCGTGATGTCCCACAGCAAGCCCGCCGCCGTCGAGAGCACTGGAAGCACAGCGCGAGCGGACGAGCCGCCCGAGGTCCGGTTCGCTGCGCCGCGGCTACTGCCAAGCGCGGCGGTGAGCGGGTCGCCCTCGCGTGTCGAAGCGCCGAGCTTCTCGAACGTGAATGTGTCCGTGTCCGTCACCACGCCCGGGAAGTCGCCTACCCGGCCCTCGTACGTGTACACACCCGCCTCGGCCTCGCGGTCCACCGTCACCGTGAACATCTCCGCGGTCATTCCACCCGCATCGAGGCGCACGCGGAACGGACCGAACTGTACCTCTTCGGCTCCGCTCGGGCTGATGAGTACCAGCCACACGTCCTGAGCGAGCCGCCCGCTCGTCGGGTTCGTCACCTCGCCCGTGAACGTGAACGACCCGCCGCCGATGCCGATGAAGATTGGCGCGTTGTCCGGCGTGAGCCGCACCACGAGCGTCTCCGTCGGTGGCGGCGGTGGCGTGCGCGGGATCGAGATGGCGCGCGTGGCCGGGTTGCCTGCCACGTCCGTGGCGCGGATCGTACCGCTTGCGTCCTGCATCGGGTCGATGGGCGTGGCCGTGTAGCTCACGACCGTTGCGCCTGCGGTGAACGGATCGACGGTGAGCGTGAGGTTGACCGCGCCCGGGTCGAGCGCGACCGAGGCCACGCCCGTGTCGTCGATGCGGTTCTCCTCGACAGTGCCAGCGAAGAGCTGCCCAGAGAGCGCGCCCGTGATCTCCGGCGCAACGGTATCGGCCCCGCCGTCGCTGGGGACGAGAAAGACGACGGCGTCGTTGTTCGTGCGGTCGGGCTCGCCACGGCGCACGACGAGGTCATCGACCTTGAGGCGCACCTCGGCGTCCGCGCCCGCCGAGCCGAAGTCGAAGACGGCGGTGCCGGTCTCGCCGGGGGCAATGGCGCCGATGACGATCTGCTTCGGCCCGGTGGCGACGTCGAAGGTCTTGGTGATCTTGACGCGCACGCGGGTGGCGGGGACGGAGCCGGTGTTGGTCACGATGGCTGTGAGGGTGCCTGTGCCGGGCCCGGTGAAGACGAACTCCGTGGCAAGCGCAATGTCGAAACGCTCCTCGAAGGTGCGCGTGAGCGTGTCGGCGGTGTTGCCGTTGCCCGCCGTGTCGGTGGCGGCGCCCGCTTCCACCGTGACGGTGACGACGCCAAAGTCGGTGGGGGTGACGAGGGCGGTGTAGGTGTCGCCCACGCCTGCGAACGCCGAGAGGGTGGCGTTGGTGACGTCCACGTCCGAGGCGTCGAATCCGGAGACGGCTTCGGAGAAGGTGAACGTGACGGAGAAGGGCGACTGAACAGTAGGCTCCGGCGCGATCGTCGTAATCGTGAGCACGGGGGCGTCGCCGTCGAACTCGATCGTGAACGTGTTCGAGGCAGCATTGCCGTTGCTGGCGGCGTCCGTCGCCACGTCAACTGGCACCGCGACGCTGATCTCGCCCGAGCCGTCAGGGTCGACCGCGCCCGTGAACGTTGTGTTGTCGGAGGTCGTAAGCGTACCGAGCGTGCCGCCCGTGACAGTCACGTCTGCAGCCTCGAAGCCCGTCATGGGCTCACTGAAGGTGAACGTGACCGGGATCGGCTTGGTGCTCGTCGGGTCGCTTGCCGTCGTGGCGACGACTACCGTCGGGGCGACGGTGTCCTTGATGACAGTGTTCGTTGCCTCGTTGCCCTCGTTGCCGAGCGGATCGGTGAGCGTGACTGTGAGCGTGAGCGTGCCGTCGGGCAGTTCGCTCACATCGATGCCGGTGACTTGCTCGCCCGTGAGCGTTGAAGGCAGCGCAAGCAAGAAGCCGCCGCCTTTGTTGCCACGCTGTTCCGAGAGGATGTCGCCGCTCCCACGTAGGCGCGGTGCCGCACCGCCGACAGTGCCGGAGCCCGTGACCTCGCCCGCACCGCCGTCCGAGGTGATGGTGTAGGCGAAGGTCGCGCCCAGCTCAGCGTCCGAGATCGTGAAGCTCACCGCCGTCTCATTCGGGGCGTTCACGGCAGACTGGTCGAAGGCGACCGTATAGCCCGCTGGCCCTTCGTTGTCGAACGTGATCGAGAACGTATCGGCTGCCTCGTTGGGGTTGCCCGCAAGATCCGAGGCTACGCCCGCGTCGATATCGACGGTGAGGGTACCTGCGCCGTCAGGCATGAGGTCGGCCGCGAACGTGGTGCTGTCGGCTGTGGTGACATCGCCGAGCGTGCCGCCGGTCACGTCGATGTCGTCGGCGGCGAAGCCGGAGACGACCTCGCTGAAGGTGAAGGTGAGCGGGATGGGCTGCGTGGCCGTCGGGTCGTCCAGCGTCGTGGCGATCACCACCGTCGGCGGCTCGGCGTCGAGGATCTCCGTCTCGAAGCTGCCCGCGTCGCACAGGGCCGTGCTGTTGGAGGCGAGGCCGATGATAGGCGCGTCGAAGCCGCGCTGGTCGGTCGGGCCACAGGTGCCGCCGATGTCGATGGCCGGGCTGCCGGGGAGTAGCGCGTGCGTGAGCGTCGGTCCGCCGTTGTCGGCGAGCGTAGCGTCCAACGCCGTCGTAAAGGCGTCTGCGGCGGCGACTTTCACGTCGCCCGCGCCATCAAACGGGCAGCCTGTGCCTATGCCTACAACGTTGTGCCCGAGTGACGTGATCGTCCCTCCATCAAACGCTTCACAGTCCTCAAAGCCTGTGAATCCGTTGTTGCCCACGATAATGGTGTTGGCGAAGGTGATCGTGCCAACCTGGGAAATGATCCCTCCGGTGGTACCGCTCGTTACTACATTTGACACGATCGTGCTGTTTTCAATCGTAACGGTAGCATCGAAGGCATATATCGCAACCCCAGAAGAAAAGCGTGAATCATTGCCAGAGAAGGTCGACGCATGGATTCGAGCGATGCCGCTACTCACGTAGAGCCCAGCGCCTCTCCCTCGGTTACTGTTGCCGGACACGGTAGTGTGCTCCAGGGTCAGCACCCCATTCTCGCTGAATAACCCGCCGCCTTCTTCTATGCCGGATTGACCTCCGTTGTTTGTGATGGAGCTGCGGCGGATTGTGAGCGTACCCCCAAGGTTGCGGATGCCTGAGCCGGAGGATGTAGCATTGCCATCTCGGATGGTGAGGTCGTTGATCTCGACGGTAGAGGTTGTCTCGAAGACACGGCTGATTTGGTTGCCGCTCACGGCGAGCACGCCCGCGCCGGGGCCATTGATCACCACATCGGTGACGAGCGTGAGTTGCGTGCCATCGAGCGCGATAGTGCCGGTCACAGCGGGGCTGAACGTAATCGTGTCGGCCGCTGCGGCGAGGTTGGCATCGGCGGCGGCAATAGCTTCGCGGAGCGAGCAGTCCGCGTCGCATGTGCCGTCGTTGGTGTCCGCGGTCTTGGTGACGATAAAGGTCTGTACTTCGATGGCGACGCAGTCCGAGGCGCTCGTCGCGCCCTCTCCAGATGTTGTCGTGCCCGCCGGGCAGGACGTGGCGGACGTGGCTTCCTCCATGTCTACATAGCTACCGACAGGTGCGGGGAGGCACATCGCCTGACCCGCCTCGGGCTGGAAGGTGCCGAGTTCACACGGCGACTGCACAATGGCTTCCTCTACTGGGACGAAGTTGCCGGGGTCGGCAGGGAGGCAACTCGTCTGGCCTTCGAGCGGCTGGTATTTACCGAGCGGGCAGACCTCCGTTTCCGTTGCGCGCGCGACCTCCACGAAGCGGCCTGCCGGAGCAAGGTCGCACGAGGTCTGGCCTTCGAGTGGCTGGAAGGTGCCCGGCAGACAGTCCGTCGCCTCGGTCGCGCCCGCCGATGCGACGAACGTACCAGGCGGGGCGGGGAGGCAGTTCATTGGGTCGTCGGGGTCGAGGAAGAAGCCCGGCGCGCACTCGAAGCGGAAGCCGAAGTCGGCGTCGTTGAAGTCCTGCCCGGCCGCCAACTCAACCATCACGGGGTCGTTGCCCGTCGTCAGGACGAAGCCCTCGGGTACGGTCGTTGTGTCGACCTTGACGGTGTAGGTCCCGGCTACGACGTCTGTGATGTCGTACGAGCCCGAGGCATCTGCTGCGTCGCTCTGCTCACCTGCGTCGAGCTCGCCGTTGTCGTTGGCATCGAGGAAGACGGTGATGCCTTCGAGGCCGCCTTCGCCCGCGTCCTGGACGCCGTCGCCGTTGCGGTCGTTGAAGACAAAATCGCCGATGGTGCCCACGGGGAGGCTGACTGCAACCGCAGCGGAGAACTCGCTTGTCCCCCCGAACGTGGGCGTCGTGCCAGTCGTTACGGACGTCGCCGTTGCGGTGATCGACAGGCTCGTAGCAAGCTGGGTCGGGAGCACGAACTGGAACGTCTCGCCGCAGCCTGCCGAGACCGTCACGTCCTGCGCGCCCAGGAACGTGCGCCCCTCGCCGTTGCCCGAGGGGTCAGGCGCGGTGACGGAGAAGAACTCGACACGGTAGGTGCCCGCCGCCGTGTCCAGGTCGTAGTCGATGGTGGTCGTACCTCCGCTGGCGAGTGCCTGGGCTAGGACGGGGAAGTTCTGGAAGCCATTGGGACCCACGTCCGCGTCGTCGCAGCCGTCGTTGGGCGTGACGCCGCGCGGGCTGTCGGACGTCTCGACCAGGTCAATGCCGAGCTCCCCGTTCTCATACATCGCGTTGCTCAGGACTGCGTTGCCCGTCGTCCCTGGGGCCGCTATGAACACGCCGCTGGTGTCGTTGAAGGCGATGGTGTTGCCGTCCCCCGTTTCGGGCCCGCCGATGAGGTTGTCGTTGGCCCCTGCGATGAAAGAGACGCCGTGCTGGCCATTGCCGAGGTCGTCACCGGCGGCATTCGTCCCGATGTAGTTGCCCTGGACACTGTTGCCCGAGGTGCCCGCGCCCTGGAAGCTGATGCCACGCCGTCCGTTGAAGCCGATGGTGTTGCCTTCACCCGGAGACGAGCCGCCGATGACTGTATCCGTAGCCTCGAAGCCGAGGAAGATGCCATTGGAGAGATTGCCTAAGCTGACGCCCGCAGCATCCGTGCCGATGAAGTTGCCCTGGATCACGTTGCCCACGGTTCCGGCACTCTGTATGTAGATGCCGGTCGTGTTGAAGCCAATGGTGTTGCCTTCGCCTGGAGCCGCGCCGCCAATCGTGTTAGTTGAGGCTCCCGAGCTGAAGGTGATGCCGCGCCGCGCGTTACCGAGGTCGGCACCAGCGGCATTCGTGCCGATAAAGTTGCCAAGGACGGTGTTCTCGGACGTGTTCGCATCGCGAAGAACGATGCCATCGACCACGTTGAACCCGATCGTGTTGCCTTCGCCTGCGTTCGCGCCGCCGATGGTGTTGCTGGCGGCCCCGGCAGTGATCAGAATTCCGTGGGTGGTGTTGCCGAGGTTGGCCCCACTGGCGTTGGTGCCGACGAAGTTGCCCACCACGGTGTTGGCGCTCGTGCTGGCGTTTGTGAGGACGATGCCGGAGCCGCCGTTGAAGCCGACGGTATTGGCGGCCCCCATCGCGGTGCCGCCGATGGTGTTGACGGAGGCGCGGTTCTCGATGAGGATCCCGTTTTGTGGGTTGCCGAGGTTGTCGCCGTTGGCATTGGTGCCGATGTAGTTGCCGAGGACCTCGTTGCCGGAGGTGCCTGCGTCTTTAAGCACAACGCCGCCCTGTTCATTGAAGCCGATGGTGTTGCCCTCGCCTGCGTTCGCACCACCTACGGTGTTGCCGGAGGCACCGACACTCACCTCAACGCCTTGGTCATTGCCGAGGTCGTCGCCGTTGGCATTGGTGCCGATGTAGTTGCCGAGGACCTCGTTGCCAGAGGTGCCTGCGAAGGCAAGCAGAACGCCTTCCCGGCCGTTGAAGCCGATGGTGTTGCCCTCGCCTGCGTTCGCACCACCTATGGTGTTATCGGCTGCGCCACTGACGATGTAGACCCCTTGGTCCCCGTTGCCTAGGTTCGCGCTGCCAGCATTGGTGCCGATGTAGTTGCCGAGGACCGTGTTGCCCGTAGTGCCGCTTCCAATGATGCGGATACCGTTGAAGCCGTTGAAGCCAATGGTGTTAGCGGCCCCCGTCGTAGCGCCGCCGATGGTGTTGTCGGAGGCCGTCTGCTGCACCAGAATGCCGTGCAGGGTGTTGCCGAGGTTGGCGCCGCTGGCGTTCGTCCCGAGGAAGTTGCCGAGCACCGTGTTGCTCGACGTGCCTGCATTCGCGAGGACGATGCCGGAGCCGCCGTTAAAGCCAACCGTGTTGCCTGCGCCGCTCTCAACCCCACCTACCGTCGTGCTTTGCGCGCCTTTGTCGAGGAGGATGCCGTCCGCGCCGTTTCCGAGGTCGGCACCTGCGGCGTTGGTGCCCACGAAGTTGCCTCGGATGACGTTGCCCACGCTAGCGCTGAACACGGTGTTGTTGTTGTTGATGCGGATGCCGTGCGCACCGTTGAACCCAATGGTGTTGCCTGCTCCAGGATCGGTGCCGCCGAACGTGTTGGTGTTGACGCCTCCACCGAGTGCGATGCCGTTGCGGCCGTTGCCAAGGTTGGCCCCGCTGGCATCGGTACCGATAAAGTTGCCCGCGATCACGTTGCCCGTCGGTGACGCGCCACTGTTCCCCATCTGGATCCCTTCGAAGTCATTGAAGCCGATCACATTGCCTTCGCCGGCTCCGGTGCCCCCGATGGTGTTGTTGGAGGGGCCAACCAACATGTTCACGCCGTGGAAGCCATTGCCGAGGTCGTCGCCGTTGGCATTAGTGCCGATGTAGTTGCCAAGGATGTGGTTGCCCGACGTGCCCTCATTCTGCAGGCGCACGCCCTCCTCGGCGCTGAAGCCGATGGTGTTGGCAGCCCCTGCTGCGCTGCCGCCGACCACGTTGTTCGCAGCGCCGCTGGCTATGAAGACCCCTCTTCGGTTGCCGAGGTTGGCACCCGCGGCGTTGGTGCCGATGAAGTTGCCCAGGACGGTGTTGCCGGTGGTGCCCGCGAACTGGATGACGACGCCGGAGCCTCTGCTGAAGCCGATGGTGTTGCCTTCTCCAGCCCCGG
This sequence comes from Bacteroidota bacterium, assembly GCA_039177895.1. GTDB lineage: Bacteria > Bacteroidota > Rhodothermia > Rhodothermales > Rubricoccaceae > JBCBEX01. The sequence continues at coordinate 14,154 of JBCDFO010000020.1, read as the reverse complement.
TGCCGCCGATCGTGTTGTCCGAAGCGGCGTTGCGGATGTCGATCCCCTGCCCAAACGTGTTGCCGAGGTTGGCCCCCGTAGCATCGGTGCCGAGGAAATTGCCGAGGACGATGTTGCCCGTCGTTCCTGCATCTTCGATAATGATGCCGGTGGCCCTCAGGAAGCCAAACGTGTTGGCGGCGCCCGCGCTGCTCCCGCCGATGGTGTTGCCGGAGGCGCCCGCGCGGATCGCAACGCCCACCAAGCTCAGGCCCTGGCCGTTCTCGGTGGTCGCGAGGTTGGCCCCGGCAGCGCTGGTGCCGACGAAGTTGCCGAGGATGGCGTTGCGTGTCGTGCCTGCGTCTTGCAGTACGATGCTCTCACGGGTAAAGCCCATCGTGTTGCCCTCGCCCAGGGTGCTCCCGCCAATCGTGTTGTCTGAGGCGCCGTCTCCGATGACGATGCCCGACCCGGTGGCCGTCAACACGTCGCCGTTCCGGAGGTCGGCCCCGGTTGGGTCGGTGCCGATGAAGTTGTTGCGCACCTGCACGCCCGTGACGCTTGCTTCCAGCCGGACGGCGAACACCGGGGCGCTGCCGATCACGAGACCCTCGATCACCGAGTTCGCCGCGCTCGCGCCCGTGATGGTGAGGCCCGTGCCGAGGATGCGGACGGAATGGGCTCCGCTCGGGGCGGTCGTCCCGTCAAGCGTCACCGGCGTGGAGATCACCACACCCGATGTGGGAGAGACGTCGCCATCGACGGAGAACGTGATCTCGGTAGCATCGGGGTTGCTGTTGGCTGCAGCGACGGCCTCCAGCAGAGAGCAGTCCTGGATCGGGTCCGCTCCGTCTGTGCCGCAGGTCCCATCGTTCCCGCCATCTAGCGTGTTGACCACCAGTGTAGTGGGCGGAGGCGGGGTAGCGATCTCGACGGCCCCCGCGTCGCAGGTGGCGCTGCCGCCAAAGGTGCCTGCCACAGGGGCGCTCTCGCCGCGCTGGTCCTCCGGGCCGCACGTCCCGCCGATGTCGATAGCCGGGCTGCCCATGAGCAGCGAGTGCGTGAGAGTCGGCCCGCCGTTGTCGGCGAGGGGGCCAAGCTGGGGGTCGGTGCTGGTCTGGTCGCCGGTGCCGGTGAGGCCGCAGGCGTCGTCGCAGATGTTGAAGCCCTCCGAGATGATCGTGCCCAGGCCGAGGTTGGCACCACCCCCGCTGTCGAAGACCGTGTTGCCTACCGTGACGGTGCCTCCAAGGATGCCGCTGACCTGCCCGAGTGTGTGCGTATTCCCGCTGAAGGTGGAGTTCCTCACGGTGACGGTACCCGAGGGATTGCTCTGGATCGCGGCGGCCACGCTCGTTGAACTGGTCGTGTTGCCACTAAAGGTGCTGTTCAGCACCGTCACGTCACCGCTTTGATTAAAGAGGGTGGAGCGATCAATGGTGGTAGCAGCGTTCCCGCTCAAGGTGCTGTTCTTCACCACGAGCGTCCCCTCATTCTGGATCGCGCCGGCGGTGTTGTCACGGATCGTGCACTGGTCTACCGTGAGGATGCCGTCGTTAAAGAGGGCACCATTCTGAGACCGAGTCAGCGTGAGGCCCGCGAGTGAAACGGTGTTGGGGGGACCGCTGAGCGGAAACACCTGGAAGACAGCAAAAAACTGCAGCCCGGCGTCGATCGTGATGCCCTGAGAGAGTCCTGTCACCGCATCGATCTCCACGTTCGTGTTGATCGTGTATCCGGACGTGGGAAAAATGGACTGACCGTCGAGTGCCGGGTCGAAGCGGATCAGGTCGTCGCCGGCGGCAGCTTCGGCGGCTTCAATCGCCTCGCGGAGGGAGCAGTCGGCATCGCACGTACCGTCGTTCGTGTCGGCGGTTTTGGTGACCACGAACGTGGTTTGGGCGAGCGCGGGGAGCGTCGTCAAAAAGCCGAGGGTGAGGATCGCTGCGAGAGAGAGGGCACGCATGAGAACGAGGAGAGCAGAGAGCGAACGGAGGGAGCGAATAGGTCCCCGGCCTTCCACCACCACAGTTGAGGCCGGGGACCTGGCCGACGGCTCAGCGTCGGCGGAACGGCGGGAGAAGCACGGAGCCCATGGCGGTCTAGGCGCTGAGGAAGAGATGGACGGCGTCCCAGAGGTCGCGCGCGTTGAAGGGCTTCGCGAGGAAGCCGTCGGCGCAGGGCGAGGCCGCTTCCGGGTGGCCGCTGATGAGCACCACGGGCACGTCCCACAGGTCGGGGTCGGCGCGGAGCGCACGGCGCAGCGCGACGCCGTCGAGGTGCGGCATCGTCACGTCGGAGAGGACGAGCGACGGGCGCACCGCCCGTGCCACGTGCAGCGCCTCGACGCCGTCGGCGGCTTCGACCACGTGTGTGCCATTGAGGCAGCTGCGCAGGTAGAGCCGCATGTCCGCGTCGTCGTCCACGATCAGGATCGTGGGGCGGTCGTCCGAAGTGAACGCGTGGGAGGCCATCGAGCCAGGGGGGGGAGAGCAACGGAGGCAGGCGGTCTGCCTCGCACGCCCAACATGCCCCGCCGCGAGGGATTTCGCGTTGCGCCAGGGTCACAATCTGTTGCCTCCTCGTCACATGCGACCTCGACGCATGCGAATGTGACCGCATAAAATCAGGCACTTGGGGCGATGCTGCCTGTCTCGGTCGCCTCCGGGTATAGTAGTGCTCAATGAGGTTGATCAGCAAGAACAGTTCTCCCCCTGGACAGGGGGAGGTAGAGGGGGTAGATCCAGGCTAGCGCTATGCGACATCTGAGCACGACGATCGACCACCCCCAGCCCCTCCCCCGCGTTCGCGAGGGCAGGCTCTGTCCAGGAGGGGGAGCTGCGATCAGCGCCTCTGGGCACTGCTGTACGCCGACGGGCGGCAGCCGTAGTGCTTCGCGAAGGCGTTCGAGAAGTGCGCCACGCTCTTGAAGCCGACGGCGTACGCGACCTCGCTCACGGTGCCTGCCTCCGACCGCAGCAGCATCGCGCCGCGCTCCAACCGCATCGAGCGGATGGCCTCGGACGGCGTCTGCCCCGCAAGCGCAGAAAGCTGCCGATGCAGGTGCCCGCGACTTAACCCAACGGTCTCGGCCAGGTCTTTCACCGTGAAGCCGTCGTCGCTCATCCGCGCCTCGATGGTCGTCCGCACGCGATCCAGGAAGACGGCATCGGCCGAGTCCACGTCCACGGTGGCGGCGTGCAACCCGCCGTCGCCACTGGGTTCGGGCAGCGCCTGGGAGGCCTGGGCGAAGCGCTCGCGGAGCCGCTGGCGGTTGGCGATGAGCGAGCCGATGCGCGCCCGCAACTCACGCACGTCGAACGGCTTCGTGAGGTAGTCGTCCGCCTCGATGCCGAGCCCTTCGAGCTTGTCCTCGGTGGCCGCGCGCGCCGTGAGGAGGATGACCGGCAGGAAGTCCGTCTCGGGGTCCGACTTGAGCGCCTCGCAGAGCGCGAAGCCGTCCATCTCAGGCATCATCACATCCGATAGCACCAGGTCGGGGAGATGCCGCCGCGCGAGGTCGAGCCCTGCGCGTCCGTCGGGCGCTTCGAGAACGCGGTAGGTCGGGGCATTGCCATCGGGCTGTTCGAGGTGCCGTCGCACGTAGGCGCGCACCTCGGCGTTGTCTTCCACCACGAGTACCGTCGTCCGGTCGTCGTCTAACGATTCGTCCACGGCCTCGTAGTCGTCTGCGGCCAGCACGGCGTCGAGGTCCTGCGCGACTTGCTCCGCGCGTTGGGTCGGCACGGGAGCCGCCATGGGTGCGATCTGGTCGTCCGTGAGGTGGCGGCGCCCGAGCGGCAGCGCGACGGTGAACGTGCTCCCAAACCCCTCTTCGCTCTCGACGGTGATACGGCCGCCGTGGAGGTCGGTCAACTCCTTCGCCAACGACAGCCCGACACCCGTGCCTGGCTGGCCGCCTCGCGCCGATTCGCTCGTCTGGTAGAAGCGGTCGAAGAGGCGGTCGAGGTCGTCCGGCGCGATGCCGGGCCCGCTGTCACGTACGCGTACGTGTGCCTCAGTGCCTGTCGTGCGGAGGTCCACGCGGATCGTGCCGCCGACGGGCGTGAACTTGAACGCGTTGGCGAGCAGGTTGACAAGCACCTTTTCCAGGTGGACGCCCTCGAAGAAGACCGGGACGGGTTCGTCAGGTATCTCGACGCGGTACGACAGCCCCTGTCGCTCCGCAAGGGGGTCGAAGGCTGCAGCCACAGTCTCGACGAACATCGCGAGGTCCTGCTCGGTAGCCTGAAGCTGCATCCGGCCCGCCTCCAGCTTCGATACGTCGAGGATCTCATTGACGAGGCTGAGCACGCGGCGCGCGTTCCGGAGCGCGAGGCCCAGATAGTCGTTGACGGGCGCGGGGACAGGCCCATGCCGGCCCTCGCGAATGTCCTCCAGCGGTCCGATGGTGAGCGTGAGCGGCGTCCTAAACTCGTGGCTCACGTTGGCGAAGAAGCGCGTCTTGAGCCGGTCGGCCTCGCGCAGTTGCTCGGCTTGCGTTTCGAGCTGCGCCGTCTGCGCCATTAGCAGGTCGTTCTGCCGGTGGACCTCAGCGGTCCGTTCCTCGACCGCTGTTTCGAGCGCACGGGCGCGGTCGTTGAGGAGGCGCGTGCGGCGGCGGTCGGCAGCGTACGCGATGCCTGCCATCAGCCCGAGCACCCCGACGCCGAAGAGCAGCCGCGCCCAGACCGTGGCGTACCACGCCGGGCGGATCTCGAAGGCGAAGCGCCCCACCTCGCTACGCGCCATCCGCGCGTCCTCGGCCTCCACCTCGAACGTGTACGACCCCGCAGGTAGGTTGGTGTATTCCTTCTCCGCGACCTCGCTCCAGTTCGACCACGTCTCCTCGAACGGGACGAGTCGGTAGCGAAACGACAGCGGCCCGTGCGGGCTGGTGGCGGCGAACTCGAACCGCAGCGCGTTCGTGGCAGCGTCGAGCGGCGTCGCCAGCGAGGCGAGCACGTGGCTACCTGCCAGCAGCGAATCCGCGCCAACGGTCGAGACGCGGCGGACGAGCGCGGGGTAGGGGGGGGCCACGCGCTCGCGTCCGTCCGCGATGCGAAACAGGCCAGCGGTACCGCCCAGCCAGACGACGCCGTCAGGCTCCGTCACGAGCGAGTAGTGGCTCCCTTGTCCCTCGAGAACTTGTATGGGCGTCCGGTCGATGCGATAGGTCGCTGCTCCCTGATCGCCCATCGAGCGGCGTGCCACGGCGAGATCGTCGCCGCCGTAGTACCACACGTCGCCGCGCGCGTCCGTGTCGAGCAGGAACACGTTGGGAAACCCGCGGGCCTCGTCGACGAGCAAGCGCCCGAGCGGTTCGTCAATGGTGAACGCAGGGGACGCGCCAAGGCGATGGCGATACAGGCCCGTCTTGGTCCCGATGGCGGCGTGCCCCTCGACCTCGAAGGGGTATGTCCAGTCCGTCCTGACCAGACCGTCCTCACTGCCCCAGGACTCGACGCGCGTGGGGTTGCCGGTCGCATCAACCTCCACGCGGTGCGTCATGCCCGTGCGCGTGCCGACCCACAGCGCGCCGTCGTTCGCGGCGTACAGGGACGTCGGCGCACCCGTCGCCACGGTGTCGAGTGGCGTGGAGGTCCAGGTAGTGCCGTCCCGTTCTAGGCGCGCGAGGATACTCAGCCCGTCGATCGCCCACGTGTGGGTGCCGTCTGTCGCAAGGGCATAGGTGCTGCCGGGATCGACGGGTCCCATGCGCGTTCCGTCTGGATCGGCGACGAACGTCCCGCTGATGCACGCGGCAAGCAGGCTACCCTGCGACGAGAGCAGATCCAGACACGCACTCCTCACGTCGTCCAGCGCAACGAAGCGAGCAGCGCGGCCGGGCCCCGTTGGTTCCAGGCGGTACGCGCCCGTGCTCGTGGCGAGATACACGCGTCCGTCGTGCCGCACCACGTCCAGCACGATGCCGTCGAGCCCGTTCCGCTCGTCGAACTGCGTGATGGGGTGCGGCGGTCGATACGCTATGCCCTCGTCCGTCCCGATCCACAATCCTTGCTCGGCGTCCTCCCACACCGAGTACACACTCGGGCTTTGTAGACCTGCCTCAATACTGATGAGCTGGCGCAGGCGACCCTGGGTGTCGAGCAGGACCAGCCCGCCCCGGCGCGTGGCGATGGCGAGGAGGCCGGACGGTAGCCATCGCGATCCACGAGGCTCGATGGTGGACGCCCGTAGGTAGGCGTCCGCTTCGGTGACGAACGGTTGCACCGTCGTTCCATCCGACTGCCACAGGCGCTCGATAGACGCGAGGATTAGCGGGTTCGAGCTATCCGAGGTCGGGTCGGGGAGGAGGCGGGGAAATCCGACGGGAAGGGTCGCAGGGAGCCGGACGGGGCCTGCCGCGTCCACCCGCGACAGTCCACGCGACGGCTCGACGAGGTAGTACGTGTCGCCGATCGGTGCCGCGTGCGCGTCGTCCTCGATGGGCCAGCTTTGGAAGTCGGCATCGTCGTCCCACCGAATCAGCATGGGGCCGAGGGCGGCGACTCCCACCGTGCCTCGTACGTGAATGAGTTGGTTGCTGAGCTGCAACGCTGCCTCCGAAGGCAACGAGTCGCGCCGCGAGACGAACGCCAGCGTCCCGAGTGAGTCCGGTGCGAAGTAGCCGAACTGATTGTTGGTGACGATCCAAAGGCGTCCCTGATCATCGTGCGCAACGCTACGGGCACCGGATCGGACCCAGTTCCGCCGCCAGCGCACGCCGTCATAGCCGAGCAGACCGCGGGGCGTTGCGGCGTAGAGCAGGCCGTTGGAGTCCGTTGTGAGTCCGGTGACCTGCGTCCCTTCCACCGCCGCGTCGTCTATGGGCACGACGAGCGGGTAGCCGACTTCCTCAGGCGGAGGCGCCTGAGCATGCGAGGGAGGGAGCGTGATCGAGGTCAGCGCGACCGAGGTCAGGGCAACGATGACCAGCAACGCGAGCGAGCGAGTGGGGGGCATACCCGCAAGCTATACCAAAACACTGAAATCAGCCTCAGTACTCGGTCAACACGCGCTAGTCCCGACGGCTGAGGCCCCAGCCTAGTGCTACGAGGAACGCGGCACCGGCTACGGCCAGGGCAGGCTTCGAGAACACGACGGCCCGCCAGCTGGGGGCGGCGCTCACCGGCGCGGGCGGCGGCTCGTCGTAGGCGTGGACCCGCTCGATGGCGCCGTCGGCCCCGTGGACGACGATGCGACCCGGGGCCTCGAACCGGAGCAGGCGCTGCGCCGCCTCCACGGCCGCCGCTTGCGTCTCGACGACGCGGTGGGGGAACTCGACGCCCTCGCGCTTGACGGCCCAGCGGCCCTCGTTGGGTACGACGTGGTAGACGGTCTGGGGCATGGCGTGTGGCAGTATATGGTTCTTGGTTGATGGTGGATAGAAGAAACCAAAAACCAATCACCGTCAACAAAACTAGCGCGGCTTCACGGTCGCGAAGCCGCCATCGACGGAGATGACCTGGCCGGTGATCCAGCCGGATTTCTCAGGATCGAGGAGGTGGTGGATCATCGGGGCCACGTCCGTCGGCTCGCCGATGCGACCGAGGGGGTGCATGCCCGCAGACTGCTTCTCCGCTGCTTCGCTCGCAGTAAGCCGCGCCGCCATCGGCGTACGGACAAGGCCAGGGGAGACCGCGTTTACCCGGACGCCGCGATGGGCGTAGCTCGCCGCTGCCGCCCGCACGAGCGACGCCACACCGCCCTTGGCAGCGGCAATCGCCTCGTGGTTTTGCAGGCCATAGTGCGCCGCGATGGACGACACGAGCACGATCGAGCCGCTCTTCTGCTTCTGCATCACCTTCGTGCAGGTCTTCACCACGAAGAACGCTGAGTGCAGGTTGAGCCGGAGCGTTTCCTCGAATTCCTCCTCGGAAGTCAGGTGCGCGGGCTTCAGGATGATCGAGCCGACGCAGTTGGCGATGCCGTCGAGGCGGCCGTACTGGTCGAGGACGCTCTGGACGAAGCTCTCGACGCCAGCGAGTTGGGTGGCGTCGAGGGTGTAGGCGGCAGCGCCGGTTTCCCCCGCGAGGTCGCGGAGCTTGTCGGCGGAGCGGGCACCGAGGGCGAGGCGCGCGCCGGTGGCAGCGAGGGAGCGGGTGAGCGCCGAGCCGATGCCGCCCGTGGCACCGAGGATTGCGTAGACAGGGGTGTCAGCCATGAGGCAGGAGAAGGGCAGGGGGAAGGGAAAAAAGAGAAGAGACCAAACAAACGCGCCGCGCCGGAACGAGGTCCAGCGCGGCGCGCGGAGACGGAGAGCCGAAGCTCGCAGCCAGTTAACTGGCGGCTTACTCGCCCGACGGCGGCATGAGCACCGCGTCGATCACGTGCACGACGCCGTTGGAGGCGTCCACGTCGGCGGTGACGACGGTGGCCGTGTTGCCGCCCGCGTCGGTGACGGTCACGGTGCCGTCCTCGGCCTTCGTGACGGTGATCATCGCGCCGTTGACAGTCTCGAGCTCCAGCGTGCCCGAGATGCCCTCTGACATGGCTTCCATCGGGAGGACGTGGTACGTGAGGATACCCTGGAGCATCTCACGATTCTCGTCCATCATGACGGTGTCGAGGGTGCCCTCGGGCAGCGCGCCGAAGGCTTCGTCGGTGGGCGCAAAGACGGTGAAGGGGCCCGCGCTGTTGAGCGTCTCAACGAGCTCAGCCTGGCCAACGGCCGCCGCGAGCGTGTTGAGGCCCGCTTCGCCCGCGAGATCGACGATGGTGGGGCCGGTCATGTCGTCACCAGACATGTCGTCGGCGGCCATCTCGGTGTCGTCGTCGGCCATGTCGTCGGCGGTGGGCTCAGACGAGTCGCCACAGGCGGCGAGCGCGAGGGTACACGCGAAGAGGAGCGCGTAGAAAGGAGTCTTGGTCATGGAGGTGTGAGAAGAGAGAGAAACGAGAGGACGGTCGCGCAGGGGCGCGCCGGTTAACGGGAGGGGCTGGTCGGCAGCAGCCACAACGACGCTAGAGCGCGGGGGGCTTCCTGCAAGCAGAACAGCAGCGCGACAAAAATAGGCACGCGAGAGGAGAACCCATAAACGGTCAAAACGTTCTCGGCAGGCACACCCTTCAAAGAAGGTTCCCTCCGACATCCTCTAGCCCTCCTCTCGTGCGCGTCCAGGAACGAACATTCTCGCCCCGCGAAGTGGCCGACGCCCTCGGTCTCGGCGAGTCCACGCTCAAACGATGGATCGACAAGGGGCGTCTTCAGTCGCTTCGAACGGCGGGGGGACATCGCCGGGTTCCCTTCCGCGAGATCGTCCGCTTCGTCCGCTCGGAGCAGGTGGAGGTGCTCAAGCCCGAGGCGCTCGGGCTGACGGATGCCCTCGGTATCAACCTGCCGGGCAAGGAGGTGCCACTGGACGCCGACCACTTCTACGAGGTGCTCACCTCCGGCGACGCGCAGCGGGCACGCAGCCTGCTCGTGGCGGCCTACCTGCGCGGGGCGTCGCTCGCCTCGCTTTGCGATGGCCCTGTCCGCCAAGCCCTGCACCGGATCGGCAAGCTGTGGCTCGACAAAGACGGTACTGACCCCGAGCGTGACGAGGCACGGGGCATCTACCTCGAGCACCAGGCCACGGACCTCGTCACGCAGGCCTTCGGGCAGATCCGCTCGCTCATGCCCGAGCCAAAGCCAGGCGCCCCGGTCGCGCTCGGTGGGGCCCCGGTGGGCGATCCCTACCTGCTTCCCTCGCAAATGGCTGCGGCCGTCCTGGCCGACATCGGCTATCAGGTGATAAACCTGGGCGCGAACACGCCTGCCCGTTCGCTCGTGGAGGCGGCGCGCAGCCAGGAGCCTGCGCTCGTGTGGCTCTCGGTGTCGTCGCCCATCCCGCCGGAGGACCTTAAGCGGCACGTGCGCCACCTCGCGGGGCAGCTCCCCGGCCAGCCGCAGTTCATTGTCGGAGGACGCTCCCGCGACGGGCTTGCCGAACTAGAAGGCGACGTACCGAACCTCGCCGTGCGTGACTCGATGGAGGCCCTGGCCGACGTCGCACGGGACGTGATGGAGCGAGAGACGGCCGAGTTTTAGGACTGACGCCTACGCCCCCGTCTGCTCGTCGGGGATGGCGCGCTCGCCGTGGCGTCGTACGCCGCGCCCGTGCCGCTGTGCGTAGAGGTCCTCACCGTTGCGCAGCCGCCGGATCGCGGTCGCGTACACCACGAAGACGAGGAAGCCGCCCACGCCCACCGTGAGCCCGAGCGGGATCCAGAACGACACGTCAAAGCCGACCGCCGCGTCGAGCCAGCCGGGGCGCTCCATGCGTACGTCGGGGTTGCGAGCGGCTTTGTCGAGGACCCACACGAGCATGCCGCCGCCGATGACTACGAGCATCGCGATGGCACCGAAGAGGAGACGAAGGCCGTGTTGGGCCGCCAGAGAGTCCGGCGTCTTCGTGGGAGCACTCATGAAAATGTCAAAAGTCAGGCGTCGGATAGGGTAGGCGCGACAGGGCGGACGGGCACGCCGTGCGAAGCGAGGTGCGCCTTCGCCTCGTCGATGGTGAAGGTGCGGAAGTGGAAGATGGAAGCGGCAAGGACGGCGTCGGCTACGGCGAGGCCCTCGGCGAGGTGGTCCAGGGTGCCTGCACCGCCGGAGGCAATCACGGGAATCGAGACGCGAGAGCCGATGGCTTCGAGCAGCGCGCAGTCGTAGCCGTCCTTCGTGCCGTCGCGGTCCATGCTCGTCACGAGGAGTTCGCCCGCGCCACGCCGCTCGGCCTCGACAGCCCACGCCACGGCATCGACGCCGATGGGCTTGCGGCCGCCGTGCGTGAACACCTCCCAGCCTGACTCGGTCGCTCCAGTCCGCTTCGCATCGATGGCGACGACGATACACTGCGCGCCGAACGCCGCCGCGCCACGCGTGATGAGGTCGGGGTCGCGGAGCGCGGCCGAGTTGACCGACACCTTGTCAGCCCCGGCCCCGAGCATCGCGCGCATGTCGTCTACCGTGCGGATGCCGCCACCGACGGTAAGCGGGATGAACACCTGGTCGGCCGTCCGGCGCACGACGTCGTGCATCGTGTCGCGGCCCTCGTGGGTCGCCGTGATGTCGAGAAACACGAGTTCGTCCGCTCCGGCGGCGTCGTAGAACTGCGCCTGCTCAACGGGATCACCCGCGTCGACGAGGTCCACGAACTGCACGCCCTTCACGACGCGCCCGTCGTGGACATCAAGGCAGGGAATGATGCGTTTGGCAAGCAAGGGCTTCGGGTCGGGGGTCGCAGGTCGTGAGTCGAGGGTCGCGTACGTTCAAATGGGAGCATCAGGGCTCATCGCCGTCTCTTCGGCTCACCGTTTCTCCGGTTCCTCGCCCTCACTCGCCGATCAGCCGTTTCAACTCTTTCACCCGTCGGACGACTTCCTCGCGGTCCATCTCCCGATATTGCTCGGGGAGCATGTCACGTGAGGTGCACTCGAGGACGGCGGCCAGCGACTGGAGTTCGACTTCGAGGGGGTACGTTGGCGGAATGAAGTCTTCCACGACCTCGGCTAGTATTTCGGTTGGCACCTTCATGTTGCCGCTTCGGGTCTTCTTCGTAGAGCCGCTGGCCTGTGCTACGGTGCGGAACTTGGAGCGGGTTAGGAGCGCCTCCATGTCAGCCCCTGAGTACGTGCGTTCCCCGTCAAGCAGGGCCTCAGGCGCGTCGTCGATCTCGAAAGCCGTGTCGGTTTTCTTCATCATGACGCGCAGCAGTTCCTCCCGGGCGTCGCGCGTGGAGGGATAGAAGAGCGCGAGGTGCTCCTCGGCGCGGCCCTGGCGCTTCAGGTCGACCGGCATGAGGTCGGGGCGGGCGGTGAGGAGGAACCAGATGATCTTGCCGCGATAGCGCGTGTCGCTCATCGCCTGCGCGATCTGGCTGAAGACGCGGTTGGAGACGCCCGAGTCGCCCGACGACGAGCGGTCGCCGAGCGCAGCGTCGGCTTCGTCGATCATCACCGCGACGGGATTCATCGCGCGGAGGAGGCCCAGGATCTTCTCCAGGTTGCCTTCGGTGACGCCCTGCCACTGGCTGCGGAAGTTCTTCAGTTTCACCATCGGGATACCGATCTCGCCCGCGAAGCACGTCGTCATGAACGTTTTGCCCGTGCCGACGGGCCCGTTGATGAGGTAGCCCATCGGCAGGACGTCATGGCGGCCCAGCTTGAGCGCCGCTGCCGCATCGCGGAGGTGCGCCTTGGCCTCCGCATGGCCTGCCACGAAGTCGAGGGTATAGTCGGTCTCCACGAACTCCAGCAGCCCGTAGGCCTCCGCCTCGATGAGCTCTTTCTTCTTCTCCGAGAGCCGTTCGAAGGTCAGCTTGCGGTTGTTTTCGAGCGTATCCGCCAGGATCGTCCGGAGCTGTACGTAGCCGAGCCCGGCCGTGTTCTGCGCGAGGACGGCGGGCGAGGCGTCGGAGAGCTTCTTGAACGACCGTGCGCGCTCCTTGCGCCCATCGCCGAGCGACCACTCGACATAGGCTTCGCGCTGGGCCTTTTCCGGTAGCTCGATGGCGATCTCAGCCGTGTACGGGCTTTGGATGAGCTGTCGGTTGAGATCCGTCAGGTTCTCGGTGAGCAGAACGAGCGTAAAGTCGTGGCGGAGGAACTGCGGGTCGTGGCTCCAGCGGCGTAGCGTCACGAGCGAAGCGCGGTCCTCGGCTGAGTAGGTGCTCGCCTCCGCCATCGGCACGATGGTCTCGGCGAAGTCGATCACCACGGCCATCCGCTTGCCCTCGGCGAGGCGGATGCGGAAGTAGTTGTCGAGCAGCGCGAAGACGCGGACCGGGTCCTTGGGCAGCTTGCGAGCGTACTCCGTGCCGAAGATGGTGTCGTAGCCCGAGAGCGCGCGGTTGAAGTCGGCCTGCGAGTCGCGGTCGTGGAAGTGGATCCCGGCGGAGCGGTCGTAGAACACCACGAGGTCGCGCCCGGCGAAGAGGTCGTCGGCGAGGAAGTCGCGCAGCGGCACGAAGTCCGGCTCGCCCGCATCATCCTCGGTCGGGACGAGGTCGCGGATGTTGCCGTAGAGGATGAACTGGTTGAGCGTCTTCGTGAAATAGCGCCGCGCTAGCTCCTGGGCCCAGGTGGGGTAGTGAGCGATGTAGGCGTCGAGGGGGGAGGCGTCGGCCATCGGGCAGAAGGGCTGGAAGAAAGGATCGCGGGAAGATAGCCCGGACGAGCCTGGCGTCGAGTCAGCGAAGGTTGGACAAAATGAAGGGCTTCAAGCAGAACGCCCTCGGGGCGGTGCGATATTCAGCCCGCCACGACACCGTTCGCCTCTTCGTCTCGTTTCAGCCGCCCTATGTCTGCTTCTGCTGAGTTCCTCGCCCGTGTTAAATCGCATCAGGCGCGCGTGGGGGTGATCGGCCTCGGCTACGTCGGGCTCCCGTTGGCCGTCGAGATTGCGGAATGCGGACTCGAAGCCGTCGGCTATGACGTGAGTCCCGCAGCAGTGGCGCACATCAATGGCGGGCGCAGTCACATTCAGGACGTCGCAACCGAGCGGGTCGCGGCGCTGGTGGAAGCTGGGACGCTTCGAGCTACGACCGACCCGGCAGAGCTGGCCGCATGCGACGCGATCTCGATCTGCGTGCCGACGCCGCTCAACAAGCTCAAAGACCCCGACCTGTCGTACGTCGTCTCGGCTAGCAAGGCGATCCGCGATGTGCTGCGGCCGGGCCACCTCGTGATTTTGGAGAGCACGACGTTTCCCGGCACCACCAGCGAGGTCGTGCTTCCGATTCTACAGGAGAGCGGGCTCACCGTCGGCGTGGACTTCTTCCTCTGCTACTCGCCCGAGCGCGTCGATCCGGGTAACAAGACGTGGCACACGAAGAACACGCCGAAGGTGCTCGGCGGTGTCACCGAAGCCTGCACCCGCGTGGGCAGCGCGCTCTACGACGTGGTGTTCGACACCGTCGTGCCCGTATCAAGTGTGGAGGCCGCCGAGTTGACGAAGGTGTACGAGAACACCTTTCGCATGATCAACATCGCGCTCGCCAACGAGCTGGCGCAGGCCTGCGAAAAGCTCGACGTAGACGTGTGGGAGGTCATCGAGGCCGCTGCGACGAAGCCGTTCGGGTTCATGAAGTTTACGCCGGGCCCTGGCCTCGGCGGTCACTGCATCCCGCTCGATCCGCACTACCTGTCGTGGAAGATGCGCACCCTAGCCTACCGCACCCGCATGAT
>JBCDFO010000019.1:0-26034 GCA_039177895.1 Bacteroidota bacterium | reverse complement strand
GCCGCGTGGCGGCGGAGGTAGTGGAATTGCGCCGAGAGCCACCGCGTGCGCTGGTTCTCGAACGTCTGCCCGCCGCTCACCTTCTCGTCGTAGATGACGGCCTCGGGGGCCCACGCGATGCGGATGCCCTCGGCGAGCAGCATCAGTTCGAGCTCCTTGTCGAAGCCGCCGACGGCCTGCGCGCGGTTCATGCAGCGGTCGAACAGGTCATAGTCGAACGCCATGCCGGAGCCGATGAGCGCGGCCGAGAGGCCGAGGTGCGCGTGCCCGGCGCGGAAGATCTGGTTGTTGATGCCCTCGCTGAGCGCGTCGAGCTTCGCCATCGGCGTGTCGAGGTTCTTCGCCACGCGCTGGCCCTGGACCACCTGCGCCCCAGCCTGGAGGTGTGCGGCAAGGCGGGCGAGCGCGTCGCGTTCCATGACGTTGTCCGCGTCGAGGACGACCGCGCCGTCGAAGAGCGGCGCGCCCTCCGCAGCGGCCCGGGTCGCGATCAGGCTCAGCGCCGCGTTGAGCGCCTTCGCCTTCGTGCTCTTCTCGAACGACACCTCGACGACCTGGATCGGCAGCGCCGCGAGCGCGTCGAGCGTGGCCGGCTGCAGCGAGTCCGCGATCACGATCACCTCGTAGAGGGCCTGCGGATACGACTGGTCGAGCGCCTGCTGCGCCACGTCCACGATGACGGCGTCCTCCTTGTAAGCCGGGATGAAGACGGCGAGACGGTGCTCGGGCGTGCCGAGCGCGGGCGCGGCCCGCAACCCCCGGCTCGCAAGCGCGAATACGAGCAGGTAGCCCACCACGAGCGCGCACGCCACGAAGGCGAGCATCCCGAGGACGGTCCCGACGGTGGCGAGCAGCGTTCCGAGGGCGGTGACGAGCGGCATAACGGAGAGGTGGTGGATTGCCTTCGGTATCGGCCACCGCGCCGCTCAGTTAAGCCACCGAGCACGGCTCGAAACTGCGATCTTGAGGCCGTGCGTCGTCGCCATCAACCCCCTGAACGTGATGCCCCCGTTTGTCTTCATTCTCCTCCTCGTGATCATCGGCGTGACTTTCGCGACGTTCACGCTCTACCTCGACCACAAGAGGCAGACGGGCGGCACCATCGACCCGAAGGCGCTGGAGAAGGCGATGGGCGACCTCACCGCTGCCCTTGAAGCTGGGGAGGCAGAGCGCGAGCGGCTGGGCGAGCGGGTGCGCAACCTCGAAGCCATCGTGGCGACAGAGACGTATGACCTCCTGAAGAGCGCTCCGTCCCCCGAGGAGGTTGAGCGCGTCACGGCACGGCTGGACGCGGCCCTCCTCGACGAGCAGTTGCAGGAGGATCCGCTGGCCGACACCCAAAGCGCGGAGGACGCCGCTCGTGCGGAAGAGCTTGCCCGCCTCGCCCGGCGGATGCGCGGGTAGGAACGCCGCGGTTCCGTTTGAGCGCACCGAACGCGTGCTTCGCAGAATCGCAGGCGTTCCGGTGCCATTTCGCCACAGGTTTGCGATACGTCGCGGCTGGGGCCCGGACGATACTGGGAGCGTCACCCGATTCGACGCACCACACATCAGTCCCTTCCTCCCATGTCTATCCGTTACGCCCTCGCGTTGCTTGCCGCCCTCGCCTTCGTCGGCTGCGATGCGGCCACCGACGACGCCCTCGACGCCGTCGCCGAGCCCACCGAAGAGACGGCCGCCTCCATCGCCAACGCCATCGCGCTCGACAGCGGCGGTGCCCTCGACGAGGCAGCCGCCTTCGCCACTTCGTTCCTCACCGCTAGCTCTGAGTCTGACGTGCCGACCGCCAGCGCCTCGGCGACCAACGGCTGCACCTACGAGATCGCCTACGATGCCGACGCCGTCCACTACGACCGGGATGTGGCGTGCTCGTGGGAGAGCCAAGACGGCGCTTACGCGGCGGCCTACAGCCGCGCGCAGACGGTCCAGTACCTCCGCGACGACACGCCGACGCCCTTCAAGAGCACGGCGACTGCCGCCATGTTCACGCTCGTAGACGGCACGGGCACCCGCGTCCGGCCGCGCTTCAGCCACACCCTCACCGATATCGACGGAACTACGACCGTGACCGGACTCGGTGAGGAGATGGTGACGGTCAACGGCGCGCAGACCCGCGCTGCCACCGACGTCTGGACCACGGAGGCGGGCACGCGCACCCTCGACCACCGCATCGAGCTGACCTACACCGATGTCACCGGTCCGACCACGACGCGGCAGGACTGGCGCGACGCCGCTTCCGGTACGATCACCGGGCGCTACCAGGCCACGTTCACCGCCCTCGACGGTGAGACGCGCGCCGTGGACGTCACCTTCACGGTCACCTTCGGAGACGGCACGCTCGTGATCGCGATCGACGGCGAGCGCTTCGAGGCTGACGCCATGACCGGCGAGTTGCTGTAGGGCTGCCGGCCTTCAGCGATCGGCTCGCAGCTGTCGGCTCGCAGTACACGCACCGCGCGGTGTCCGAACCCGGATGCCGCGCGGCTTCGTTTAGAGAGCGTGTTGCGGTGAGGCCGTGTTGCGGTGTTGCCGTTCGCTGACGCCCTGACGTACCGACTTACCGCCATGCTCCGCTCCATCGACCCGGCTACGGGCACTATTCTCCAGACCTACGATGCGCTCTCGGGCGAGGCGCTTGAGGCGTGCCTCGACCGGGCTGTCCAGGCATTCGAAGCGCACCGGGCGACCTCGTTCGAGGAGCGGGCGGCGAAGCTCCATCATATCGCGGACCGCCTGGGGAGGAACGCCCGCGTCCACGCCGAGACGATGACACGCGAGATGGGGAAGCCTGTCGCGCAGGCCGAAGCCGAAGCCCGGAAGTGCGCCTGGGTCTGCCGCTTCTACGCCGACCGCGCCGCCGACTTCCTCGCCGACGAGCCGCGTACGGTGGACGAGGCCGACCGCGCGTTCGTGGCCTACGAGCCGCTCGGGCCGGTGCTCGCGGTGATGCCCTGGAACTTCCCGTACTGGCAAGTTTTCCGCTTCGCCGCGCCTGCCGTGATGGCAGGGAACGTGGGTCTGCTGAAGCATGCCGAGAACGTCCAGGGCTGCGCGCAGGCCATCGAGGCGCTGTTCCTCGACGCGGGCTTCGCGGAGGGCGTCTTCCAGAACCTGCCCATCGAGGTGGACGCCGTTAAAGGCGTGATCGAGGATGCGCGGGTGCGGGCCGTGACGCTCACCGGAAGCGAGCGGGCGGGCCGCGCCGTGGCGAGCCAGGCCGGCCAGGCGCTCAAGCCCACCGTGCTCGAACTCGGTGGCTCGGACCCGTTCATCGTCCTCGCCGACGCGGACGTCGACCGCACGCTCGACGTCGCTGTGCAGGCGCGGATGCAGAACAACGGCCAGAGCTGTATCGCGGCGAAGCGGTTCATCTTGGAGCGCCCCATTGCCGACGCCTTCACCGAGCGTTTCGTCGAGCGCGTCGCGGCGCTCACGCTCGGCGACCCGATGGATGGCGGCACCGACCTCGGCCCGATGGCGCGCGAAGACCTCCGCGATGGCCTCCACGACCAGGTCTGGCGCACCGTAGCGCAGGGCGCGACGCTGCGCACGGGCGGCACCGTTCCAGACCGCCCCGGCTTTTTCTACCCGGCGACTGTGCTCTCCGACGTGACCGAAGGCATGGTCCCGTTCGAGGAAGAGCTGTTCGGTCCCGTCGCGGCAATCATCGTTGCCGAGGACGCCGACGACGCCGTACGGCTCGCCAACGCAACGCGCTTCGGGCTGTCGAGCGCGGTGTTCACCGAGGATCGCGCGAAAGGCGAAGCCATCGCGCGCCGACTCCGGGCGGGCGGGGCGTTCGTCAACCAGATGAGCCAGAGCCACCCGCACCTCCCGTTCGGCGGGATCGGTGACAGCGGCTACGGCCGGGAACTCGGCCGCGAGGGCATTCGCGCCTTCGTCAACGCGAAGACGATCTGGATCCAGTGAGATCGCGTCAGTTCAAGCGAATAGATCGGCAGGGAGCGCGCCTTCGAGACGGAGTAGCGCCGCCTTGCGGTCGAGGCCGCCGAGGAAGCCGGTGAGGCTCCCGTCCGCCCCGATGACGCGGTGGCAGGGCACAACGACGGGGAGTGGATTCGCAGCATTCGCCCGCCCCACCGCCTGCGCCCCGCCGGGCTGCCCGAGCTGTGCGGCCAGCGCGCCGTAGCTCGTCGTTGCCCCGAACGGAATGGCTTGCAGCGCCGTCCAGACCTGCTGCTGGAAGGGCGTGCCGACAGGCGCAAGGGGAAGGTCAAAGTCGCGTCGCTCGCCTGCGAAATAGGCCGCGACCTGTGCCAGTGCCTCGGCACACCGCGCCGGATCGACCATCGCAGTTGCTCCGGTCCGCGCTTGGGCGTCCTCGACAGAAGCAAAGCCCGTCCGGACGAGCGCACCGTCAGCGTTCACCACGACGAGGAACGGCCCGAGTGGCGTGGCAAGATCAGCAGCGTACAACATGGCGACCCGAGATAGTAAAAGCGAAGAGCGCAGTTCGAAGCCGTAGGGGCGGTTTGCAAACCGCCCGGGGCAGACATCAGCAAACAATCGCCGGCGGCTGCCAACGGAGCGTCACCGGAGCGCGCCTTCGAGCGCGGTGGCGGCATCCGTCGAGGCATCACGATATTTCACGATCACAGGCGCAGCGAGCGACAGGCCGTGCGCGCGCCCAAACTCGGAGGTGACCGCGCGGCTACCGGGCACCACAACGGCCCCCGCCGGGATTTCGAGTGGCCCGGCGTCGCCGCGCGTGTGGACGGTCTCCTTCACAAGGTCGTAGACCCGCGACGAGCCGGTGAGGATCACGCCCGCCGCCAGCACCGCGCCTTCGCGCACGACGCAGCCCTCGTAAACGCCGCAGCCGCCGCCCACGAACACGTCGTCCTCGATCACGACCGGCACCGCGCCGACGGGCTCCAGCACGCCGCCGATCTGCGCCGCCGCCGAGAGGTGTACGTGCTGCCCGATCTGGGCGCAACTGCCCACGAGCGCGTGCGAGTCCACCATCGTGCCCGCACCGACGTACGCGCCGACGTTGACGTACATCGGCGGCATGCACACGACGCCCGCGGCCAGGTGCGCCCCGCGCCGGATCGTCGAGCCGCCCGGCACCACGCGGACGCCGTCGGCGAGCGTCATCGGCTTCGTAGGGTACGTGTCCTTGTCGAAGAACCGGAATGCGCCCTCGGACTGGTCCACGATCTGCCCGAGCCGGAAGCCGACGAGGATGCCCTGCTTCACCCAGCCGTTGGCGTGCCACATGCCGTCGTCCCCGCGCTCGGCCGCACGGATCTCGCCTGCGTCGAGCGCATCGAGGAAGGTGTTGAGGACGGGCAGTGCGGCGTCGCGGTTGAGGGCATCGGCGGCAGCGAGAGCCTCGATGCGAGTACGGAGGTCAGTCACGGGAGGAGGAGCAGGGAAGGTGGGAGCACGTAGAGGTGGAAGAACAGAGATCGCACCCGCAGGGGCGGTTTGCAAACCGCCCGACGGCCCAGCAGTGAGTTGCCCATCCACGAACCGCCCGGCGGAGATCACCGCGATACCGTCGGCCCAAAGAACGCATCGAGAATACGCTGGCGGAGCGCGGCATCGGGCGCGGTGAGCGGGAGGCGGACCGTGTCGCCGCAGAGACCAAGGTGAGCGAGGGCGGCCTTGACCGGGATCGGGTTGGCCGTCAGGAAGCAGGCGCGCATGGCTGGGAGCAGATCGAAGTGCAAAGCGCGGGCCGCCTCGGTCTCGCCGTCAAGCGCGAGGCGAACCAGTTCGCAGAACGCCTCGGGCAGCGCGTTCACGACGACCGACACCACACCGTCGGCACCGAGCGCAATGAGCGGGAATGCGAACTCGTCGTCGCCCGCGTAGACCGCGAAGCCGTCAGGGCGGTGCGCGAGCACATCGGTGATCTGCGCGAGATTACCCGAGGCCTCCTTCACGCCTACGACGTGCGGGACTTCCTCCGCAAGCCGCAGCGTGAGGTCGGCGGGGATGTTCTGCCCCGTGCGTCCCGGCACGTTGTAGAACACGATCGGAAGGTCGGCCGCCTCCGCGATAGCACCGACGTGCGCGACGAGCCCGTTGGCGGGCGGCTTGTTGTAGTAGGGCCCCACGACCAGCAGCGCGTCGGCTCCGGCGGTGGCGGCCTCGCGCGAAAAGCGGACGCTCTCGGCCGTGTGGTTGGTGCCCGTCCCGACGAGGAGCGGCACGCGCCCGGCGGTGTGCGCCACCGCGATCTCGGTGAGCCGCTGCCGCTCGGCAGGCGTGACCGTCGGGTTCTCGCCCGTCGTCCCGAGCAGCACCAGCGCGTCCACCCCACCCGCGATCTGCGCATCGATGAGGCGCTTCAACGCGGGCGCGTCCAACGCCCCATCCGGTGTGAACGGCGTGACGAGAGCCGGGGCAGTGCCGCGGAAGAGAAGGTCAGGCATGCAGGCGCAGACGGGACAGTGGGAACGTTCCCACAAGCTACGTCCCGCCCCGATGACCGAGTTCCTGCCCGCTGCTGGACCGCCGTGCTAGCCTGCAGGCTCGGTGCCTACTGGCTCGGCGGCCCCTCGTTGACCGTCACCTCCGACACGGTCATCGTCATGGTCATGCCGTCGCCCGTCATCGAGTCCTCCAGCATCTTGATCTGGTCCTCGATCATGCCGCGCATCGACTCGGGCAGCTCTTCCATCTGGTCGCGGAGTTCTTTGAGTTGTCCTTCGAGGTCCTCGCCCTCGCCGCCCATCAGGGCGTCCAGGCCCGTCATCGTCATCTCGGTCAGCCACGGGTGGAGGAGGCCGTCGGTGGTGCGGTAGTCCGACATGGTCATGGTCATGCCGAAGTCGGCCGAGCGGCCCTCGGCGTTCATCGAGCCCTCCATCTCCATGCGGCGGAGGACGTAGTCGTTGCGGTCGATGTACATCGTGCCGCTCTCGATCTCGCCGTCCTGCATCCCTGCCTCCCCGGTCATGCCCATTTCGTCGGCGCAGTCGCCCATGTCGTCGATGCGCACAACGAACGTGTCCTCGCCGTCGATGGTCTCCGTGCCTGCGTAGGCCGCGTTCTCCTTCATGCAGGCGAGCACCGCGTAGGGGTCGTCGGCCTCGCTGGCGCCTGCCGTGTTGGCCTGGCCGTTCACGTAGGTCGTCGTCGTGTAGGCGAGCGGGCCGCCATCCGGGTCGCGCTCGTAGTACGTCGTCATCGTCATGTTCATCATCGACATGGTCTGCGTGACGGCGTAGTTCTCGACGTTGGCCATGCGCTGGGCATAGCGGTCGATGGTGGTCTGGATGAGGTCAGCTCCAGAAGGCTGGGCCCAGGCTGGGACCGTGACGATGGCGAGCAGGAGGCAGGCCAACAGCGAGCATGTGAGCAGGCGGGACATCGGATCGGGAGTTCGGTGGGGGATCAGCGAGGCGGATGAGCAGAGGCAGGCTACGACGAACGGCGCGCCCTAGTGCTGCGACCGCCGTGATTTGAGGGGTGAATGCGTGAGGATGGGAGCCCCTGAGCAAGGCGGCCGAGGAGCCAGATGCCGAAGCATCGGGCGACGAGGCCAACGCCGCACAGGGGTTTCCAGGCCATGCAGACCCCCTCGAATGAGAAGAGTCGCAGCACTAGAGCCTAACAATCTCGACGCGGCGGTTCGTCTGCCGGCCTTCCGGCGTGGCGTTGTCTGCAACAGGGTTGGCGTCGCCGAAGCCCTGCGTTTCGAGGCGACTGGCGTCGATGCCCTCGCCGGTGAGGTAGGTGCGCACGGCGTCGGCGCGGTCCTGGCTCAGGCGCTGGTTGGTCTCGGCGTTGCCCGTGTTGTCGGTGTGGCCCTCGATGCGGAGGCGGAGGTCGGGGTTGCGCTCGAGCGTGCGGGTGAGGTCCTGCAGCGTCGGCGTGGACTCCGGGCGCAGCGTCGCCGAGCCGGTGTCGAAGAGGAGCCCGCCGAGCGCCACGCGGCCGTCGGCCTGGAGCTTGTCGTAGAGGATCTCACGCCCGCCCGACGCGATGCGCACGTTGCCGAGGTAGATCGGCCGGTCGGTGCGGCTTCCCATGAAGACCGTGATCGCGCTAGCCCGCCCGATGTCGGCGTTGGGGACGTTCGTGATGCGCTGCTCAGCGGCGTACACCTTGATGTACGCCCCGTCCACCGCGATGCGGATGGGAACGACCTCCTCCTCGATCTGCTCGATGGCGTTGGTCGAGATCCTGCCGTCCTCGTAGTGCCAGAGGCCAGAGCCCCGCCAGTTGCCAATGTTGACGTACTGCTGGTCGTAGTCGGCGAGGCGATCTCCGACCTCGCCGAAGAGGAGGCTCGTGCCGCCCTCGGTCGCCGGGTCGTGGATGTCGAACTCGACCGTGAAACGCTCGGGGAGCGTCTCGGGGAGCGGAATCGTGAAGCGGTCGTTGCCGGTGCCGCGAAGCAGGCGGGAGCCTTCCCACTCCACGACTTCCATCGTGCCGTAGTTGAATTCGAGGCGGCGCGGGAAGTTGCCCACGTAGTCGTCGCCGAAGTCGTCGAAGAAGAGCACGCGGTCGCCGGGCACGAAGTCGTAGTTGGCCCAGACGCCCTCGCCTGGGCGGAGCGATTCGGGATCGCCGGAGGCGCTGGCGTTGGCACCAGGTTGCTGGTCTTCGGAGACAGGGTTGCCGTCGTTGTCCACGTAGACGACCTCCTGGCCGTCTTCCTGCGCGGCACGGGCGCAGGCGTCGTCGCCCAGGACGCACTCGATGGTGCCGGAGACGGCGCGGTCGGCCCGGCGCTCGGCTTCGCGCTCGACGGCGCGCTCGGCCCCGCGCTGCGCGGCACGCTTGGCGCGCTCGAAGATGGACTGCGCCTCGGCGGGCGGGGCGAGCAGCGCGAGCGGGGCCGCGACGAAGAGGAGGACGAAGAAACGGGTCAGCATGGCTAGTCGAGGTTGCGGAAGGGAGACCTGCGTCATGCTCTACTACGGAAGCGGCGCCGGTACCGGATCATCCCGACTGGGATTCGCCCCATGCTACGGCGTCGCAACACGCAGGGCAAGCCATCGTATTTCCAGGGTGTATCGTTTGTCGTCTACCCACGAGCCCCTCATGTCCCGATCGACCGACCTGACCGCTGCGACCCCGTCCCGGTACCAGAAACCCGTCGGGCCGATGACCGAAGAGCAGGCGCGGCAGCACGTCGCGAAGCTGAAGGAGTTCTACTGGCACCTGGCCAGCTTCCTCGTCGTGATGCCGATGCTGATCGGGATCAACCTGTTCACCGACCCCGGCCACCTCTGGTTCATCTACCCGCTACTCGGCTGGGGCTTCGGCCTGATGGGGCACGCCTCGGAGGTATTGGGCATGCCAGGCCTCGGCTCCAAGTGGGAGGAGCGCAAGATGCAGGAACTGATGGGCGTCCAGCGCGACGAGGGCTCGGCCTCCATCGAGCGGCTGCGCGCCCTTGTCTCCGAGGCCGTGGATGAGGACGCCGCCCGCCAGCAGCGTGCCCAGGACATCTCGACCGAGCGCCTGCTGCGCCGCATCGAGCACCTCGAAGCCATCGTGACGAGCCACGACTGGGAGATCGTGGAGGCGGACTACCGCCAGCAGGGGTCCTCAACCGAGACACCCCGTCTCGACCTGGACGCGCTGCCGGAGGACAACGGGCAGGTACCGGACGAGGAACGCGCCGCCTATCTTGCCAAGCGCGTCCACTGACTCCGCCGCTCTGCCCGCCCCATGCGACTCGGTTACACTATCCTCTACGTTCCCGATGTCGCCCGCACCGTCGCCTTCTACGAGGCGGCGTTTGACCTAGACCGCCGCTTCGAGCACCCGGCTGGCGATTATGCCGAGATGGAGACGGGTGCGACGGTCCTTGCCTTCGCCGCGGACGCGTTGGCGGCGTCCAATTTCGAGGCGGCGTACCGGCCTGCCGACCCGACCGCGCCGCCCCCTGCTCTCGAACTCGCGTTCGTGACCGACGACGTAGCCGGGGCGTTTGCCCGCGCCGTGGAGGCGGGGGCAGCGGTACTGGCCGCGCCCGCGCAGAAGCCGTGGGGGCAGACCGTCGCCTACGTCCGGGACCACAACGGGGTGATCGTAGAATTGTGCACGCCGGTCAGCGGCTAGCCCACGCCGTCCGCTTTCACTCGCCGCCCCCCGCTCCGATGTCCACCCCGCTCCGCACGCTCGTCGCCCCGCTCGCTCACCTCAACGCGGACGATGCCGCGTCGTGGGGACAGATGACCGCGCAGCATATGGTGGAGCACCTCGGCCTGCTCGTGGCCTTCAGCTACGGGCGCATCACCTCGCCGGTCACGCCGCCCGAGGCGAAGTGGGCCCGCCGCCAGGCCGCCCTCCAGACGGACGACCCGTTCCCGCGCAACTTCGACCCCTTCAAGCTCGGCACGCTCCCACCCCTACGCTACGCGGGCCTTGACGTCGCTCGGACGAAGCTGATGGACCACGTCGAGCGCTACGAGGCGCACTGGGCGGCCCACCCGGAAGCGACGTACGTGCACCCCTATTTCGGACCGCTCGGGCAGGACGGCTGGGCGCGGTTCCACCACAAGCACGTGCGCCACCACCTGACGCAGTTCGGCCTGCTTGCCCATCTCACCGCCTGAACGCTGCACCGATGACCGCTGCGAAGCACGTCGCCCTCGTGGCGCACGACCACAAGAAGGACGACCTGCTCGCCTGGGCCCAGCGGCACCGCGACGCGCTCGCTGGGCACCACCTCTACGCGACCGGCACCACGGGTCGGCTGCTCACTGAGACGCTCGGCCTGGACGTGCATCGTTTCAAGAGTGGCCCCCTCGGCGGCGATCAGCAACTCGGCGCGCGCATCGCCGAGGACGGCATCGACGTGCTGTTTTTCTTCTGGGACCCCCTCGAAGCACAGCCGCACGATCCCGACGTAAAGGCGCTGCTGCGGATCGCGGTGGTGTGGAACGTGGCCGTGGCCTGCAACGAGACGACGGCCGACTACCTCATCGCGTCGCCGCTCATGGCCGGGCCCTACGAACGCCTGCGGCCAGATTACCAGGGCTACCTCCAGCGCGAGGTGTAGCACCCGAACACGGAGAGCAGGAAAACCCAACATGGTATATCCCGGATTGGGATATATCCTGCCCAAGCCCTATCCCTCTGGTGCGTGCCTGCTTCCGTCTTCACAACCGAGTACCTGCGCTTCTGCGCATTGATGGCTGAGCTTCGTAGGGAGCGCGGTCTCACCCAGACCGATCTGGCTCAGCGTCTTGGTAGGCCTCAGTCCTTCGTGTCGAAGTACGAGAGGGCTGAGCGTCGCCTGGACGTAATCGAGTTCCTTCAGATCACAGAAGCACTCGAAGCCGATCCCTGTACCATGATTCGCCAGATCCTAGGATGATTGTTATGGGGAGGGAGTTCGAAGACAAGTCTCGTGGTGGAGTTGGTGAGGTGGTGACGCTGGATGCCGTGCTCACAGCGATGGGGCGCGAGTACAGAGCAGACCCTGATCGTGCTGTCCGCAGCCAACGGTTTATCAAACTCCTCCACAGGTACATCGGAACCCAACTAGAGCAGAGGCTCACAGACGAAGCGAAGGCACGAGGAATCTGCATTCGCTACGAAGGAACCATCATGGGATCCGGAAAGCCCAAAGACGTGGACATTATTGTCTCAGACCCGGACAATGGTCCTCTGGTTCTCATCGGCGTACGGAGCCAAATGAGCTCGATTGGCAAAAACGTCCTCACGTACTGGGAGGGCATCAAGGGGGAGGGAGCCAGCTTGCAGGATCGCTTCCCAATGTCACTTCATGCTTACCTGTACCTGCACCCGCTCCAGTCGATCAAGGCAACCAGGGAGAAGGAGAGTATCGATCACAGGCGATACGCTCGCATGTATGCACACATCACGGGGCGGTCCGGGCAGCAGTGGTACCACATTCGCAACCGCTTTGACGAATTTGCTTACATGATCGTCGACTACAACGCATCCCCACCCATTCTGCGCGACGACATCGTGGAAGAAGCCGTCTCGAAAGAGGAGGCTGATCTCTCCGTTACTACCTTCGTAGACCGTATTGTCCAGAAGTACAACAAGCGCGAGATTTTCTGGAACGTCTTTGGGGCGGGTGGGGACCACTAGCTACGATGCGCCGTGCGCCATGCCGCAAGGACTTCGATGCCTTCTCGGATACACTCGATGTCGGAGGAGGTGAGACCGAGTTGCTCTTGCAAGACAGCAGCGTCTCCAGCCATGTACGCCTTTGCGGTCTCGGTCGCAAGCAACAGCCCATTCAGCTTCGCTAGGTGCTGCTCATCGACTTGGACCGAGTAGGGAAGCCGAATCTTGTTCGCTTCCCCTGGAATTAGCACCATGACGCCGCCTCCGAGCGCGTGGACCTCGATCTCACACTGCAGTAGCGTCAATGACGTATACCAGGCTGCAACTAAAGCCTCACTGTCGACTCCTGGCTTGGTGTACCCACAAATCAGGCTATTTGAAGCCGCAAAGGCTGCGTCGTTCAGCAGAACAAGCGGCCGCTCACTGAAAACGCTCAGGATGAGGTCGGGCGTCCGGACACCGGGAACGAGGTACCACGGCGACCGAATACGACACTTGTAGCGACGCTGCACCCCCAGAGACTCGCCATACTCGACGTAGGCCGCCTCAGACGGCGTCAAGCCAGCCTGAGGAAGGAACAAGCGGGAGACCTTCCCAGGTGGTACTGTCGACGAGTACACACCCGCGCTCGCCAGCGATTTCGTGGAGGTAATGGCCTCGACCAGACTCACCGGACGCAGAGCATAGTCGCGTACCGTGCCGGGGTCGGGGTGAAAAAACCCCTTGTCGCCGGAGACGTAGCCGATACGAATGGTCGCGAGGCTCTCCATGCGCTGCGTACGCACTGGGAGGAGGTGATCCAGCAAGCGCAGCAAGGTATCCGAAAGGAGTGCTCTGACAAAGACTCGGTCGCCATCGAGGATTGCACGAATCGGTAGGTCCCGCTCAATCACGGGCTGGCTTGCGATCAAGTCCGCGACTGTTTCGAAGGCTCTGAAGTGGACTGTGTCGGTCGTACCTCCGTATCCGTCAGCGTAGAGGATGACGACCTCTTGCATGACGTCAGAGAAAAGACGCTCACGTGACCGGTCAACCGCTAGGAACCGAAATGATCGAGCTAGCTTGCGCCAGAGCGGTAGCGCATACTTGACGTAGGTGAACTCGTAGGGTAAGACCAAGGCGAGGCGTCCCCCCGGTTTCAGGTTCTCCATCGCATGGAGCACAAAAGGCATCCAGAGACTTCCACTCGTTGCCATCTTGTGGCCGAGCGCCTGCTGGGCAACGTGCAGGGCATGAGCACGGGAATCCGCCTCGAGGTGGCGAAGGCGCACGTAGGGCGGGTTGCCGATGACGCCATCCACCGATCCGGAATCTGTCTGTAGGAAGTCTCCTCGAATGGTATCAAGGACCAGCCCGTCGGCTACTTTTCCTAACTTTAGTGAGGCACCTTCGTCAAGTTCTACACCTAGCACCCGAAGGTCGCGAAATCCTGCCGAGACCGTTGCACGGCTCAGGGCTCTGATGAATGCCCCGTCTCCAAAACTCGGCTCAAGCACAGTCTCACCGTCATGACGCATGACCCACTTGGCCATCACGTCGGTCGCTGAGCGTGGCGTGTAGTAGGCCCCGAAGCGCCGCTGCTTCGTTTTTAGAGCACCCGAGTTGGTCTCTTCCTGATGTCGCCCCGCGTATTCAAACAAGGCGAGTTGTTCGCGTATCTCCATCGGGCTCGGTTTTATCAGGGGAGTGAATCCTATTTTGGGATAATAGGCAACCCAGAGACATTACGACAGAGGGTACCAAGGAAACCGAAGCCGTCAGCGTTCCCTCTCGGCCAGGCTCGTCGGTTACGGTGCGAGCCGCTCCACCTGCCAGCCGTCGGCGGTGCGGGTGTACTGGAAGCGGTCGTGGAGACGCTTCGGACCACCCTGCCAGAACTCGATCAGGCGCGGCACAACGCGGTAGCCGCCCCAGTGCGGCGGGCGCGGGATCGCCTCGGTGCGCTCGCCCTCGCCATACTTGATCGTGAGATGCCGGAGGCGCGTCTCCAGCGCGTCGCGGTCGGGCACGGCCTGGCTCTGCGGGGACGCCCACGCACCGAGTTGGCTCCCGCGCGGGCGGCTCGCGAAATACGCGTCCGATTCCGCTGGGGCGACGCGCTCGACCGAACCTTCGATGCGCACCTGCCGCTCCAGGGCGTGCCACCAGAACACCAGCGCTGCATGCGGATGCGCAGCCAGTTCGCGGCCCTTGCGGCTCTCGTAGTTGGTGTAGAACACGAAGCCACGGGCATCAGCCCCGTCTACGGTGCGGGCCTCGTCGAGCGCCTTCAGGAGCACGATGCGGCCCGTTGGGTGCCCGGCTGCGGTGACGGTGGCGAGCGTCATCGCGTTCGGCTCGGTCACGCCCGCGTCGATGGCGCCGTCGAGCCAGGCGCGGAAGAGCACGATGGGGTCGTTGTCGAGCCCGGCGGCTGTGAGGCGTGCCTGGGTGTACTCCTCGCGTAGGTCAGCGAGGCGCGGCGTATCGGCGGAGGGCGAAGCGGGCGGAGGCATAGTTTCTACGAACGAGCGGGAAACGAACCGGGCAGAATCGCACACGGATGCTGGCAACCCGCGCGCCTCCTACCGGTTCTCTCCCTGCCGTTCCCTTCGCGCATTTGACCCGACCTCCATACCGCCGATGACCGCCCCCTACTCGATCCCTGCCGCCAAGCGCCAGCCCCCCTACGCCGAGCACCACAAGAAGAAGTGGCTCTGGATGGCCCCACTCGGGCTCCTCGGCGTCGGCTTGGGCGCGAGTGCCGTGGCCCGCGCCTCTGTAAAACGCGAGAAGGGACAGCCCTACTTCTGGCACGGCACGTTCGCGCTCGTCTGTCTCAACGCGAGCCTGAGCGTGTTCGGCGACGCCGTGAAAAACCGCGCCCTCTACGAGGTAAAGACCGGCCGCTGAGGACGTACGTCGCCCGGCATCCACGGATCGATGCTCGTCAGACGCCGCGTGCCAGGTGCGCTCGGATCTGCTCCGCAGCGTCGCGGCCCGTTTCGAGAGCGCGGTGCACGCGGCCCTGCCCGACGAGGTAGTCGCCCGCGAAAAACAGCCCGTGCGCGGCGCCCGCTGCGAGCGCGTCGGCATCGGCCGCTGCGGTGGGAAGCGCGTAGCGCCAGCGCTGCGTGTCGAACCACGCGGGCTCGGGAAGCGCCGCGCCCAGGAGCCGCTCAATGTGCGGGCGCGCGAGGTCGAGGAGCGCAGCGCGGTCGGCGTCGTAGTGCGCGCGCGTCCAGGCATCGCTCATCTGCGCTACGAGCACCGCCTGGTCGTCGGGCACGTGGCCCGGCTTGTCGTGCTCGAACGACAGCCACGCGACCGGATAGGAGCGGCTCGTATCCACGAGTCCGTAAGGCGTCACACCGTCCTTTGCGGGTCGGTCGATGGCGTCGTCGAAGCCGAGTACGAGGGCGAACTGCGACGTGTAGGTGGCCTGGTCGAGCGCAGCCGTGAGGCGGTCCCGAAGCCCCGCGTCGCCGAGGTCGCTCGCAGCGAGCAGGTCGCGCGTCTGCGGGCCCGGCGGCGTGAGCAGGACCCCGTCGAACGTGTCGAGGCTTGCGTCGTCGGCATCAACGAGGTGCCAGCCCTCGGCCGTGCGGTCCAGGCGAGCGACGCGCGTCTCCGTGCGGATCTCGACGCCCGCTGCATCGGCGAGGAGCTTACCGAGGCGCGAGAGGCCGTCGCGGTAGGTCAGCTTCGGCGTGTCGTCGTCGTGCGCGTCGTCGGGGTGCAGCACGCCGTCCGCGTCGAACGGCCAGACGGGGTTTGCGATCTCCACGAGGTCATCGGCTGGCAGCGCGTCGCGGAGGAGGCGATGCGCCCAGGAGTCGCGGTCGGGCTTGGCGTAATTCGCCCCGTGGTCGTAGCGGACGCCGTGCCGCCCGCGTGTGGCTGCCCGGCCTGTCGGCCCTCGGCTTTTCTCGAAGACGGTGACGGCGAGCGGCGTATTGCGGAGGACATGGGCGGCAGCGAGGCCGGATGCGCCCGCGCCGATGATGGCGAGGCGAGGAGACGTGGCAGACATGGGGGATGGGCAAGTTCGACAGAGGTGCACCCGCACAACGCCGCAGCGCACGCGGGGCTCCTCCGAGTCACGCGGTGGCGTGCCTCGATCCGCTTCACGGCTGCGACGCTCAGCCCGAAAGCCTACAGCCTATAGCTGAGAACCCAACCTCACACGAGCCCGTGTGCGATCAAGTCCCGCGTGCTCGCCGCGATGGCGTCGTCCGGGGAGCGCGGGGCCCAGCCGAGTTGGGTGCGGGCCTTGGCGTTCGAGGCCGTTCGGTGCTTGCCGAGTTCGTTGAGCGCGCCCCGGGCCTCCGCATCGAACAGCGCGAAGATCCGCATCCCGAAGTCGGGGAGCTCGAACTTCGGCAGCTTCTTGCGATAGGCCGGGGCCGCCTCGCGAATATGGGCAGCCACCTGCTTAAATGTCCGGTGGCCTGCTGCGGCGAGGTAGCGTTCGCCCGCCGCCTCTGGAGCCTCCATCGCGCGGATGTGGAGGTCGGACACGTCGCGCACGTCCACGATCTCGAAGCCGAACTTCGGCACGCCCGGCATCTCGCCCTTCATCATCTTCTGCAAAACGACGTGCGAGGCGCTCGCGTTGTCGGTCATCAGCGGCCCGAGCACGAGGCTCGGGTTGACGGTGGCCAGTTCGGGGGCTCCTGGCGTGCCGCGGACGTAGTCCCACGCCGCCCGCTCGGCGATGGTCTTGCTGAGGATGTAGGGGTTCACGTCGTCCGCGATGGTGGTGTCGGTCCAGCGCTCCTCCGTGAACGGCTGCGTCGGCGGCGCCGTCACACCGTATCCGACGGCTACGAACGACGACGTGAGCACGACGCGTTGCACCCCCGCCTCGGTGGCCGCGCGGAGCACATTGAGCGTCCCCTCGCGCGCGGGCACGATCATCTCGTCAGGGTCGTCGGGCTGCGCGGCGAAGAAGGGCGACGCGACGTGCTGCACGTGCGTGACACCGTCCATTGCGCGGTGCCAGGCATCTGCATCGAGGAGGTCGGCCTCGGCGACGGTGAGCTTCTCGACGGGCGCGTGCTCGGCGAGGGCGGCGCGGACGCGCTCGAACTTGGCCGCGCTGCGCATCGTGCCGCGCACGGCGTAGCCACGGTTGAGCAGGTCGGCGGCGATGTAGGAGCCGATGTAGCCGGTCAGGCCGGAGAGGAGGACGGGCGCATCGGTGACGGGAGTGGACATGGTAGTTGGGTCGGTGTCGAACGGATGAGTTGCGCCCCTCGAACCTATCCATATTTCGGATGTTTCAATTATCGAAACAAAAGAATGGGAACGTCCTCTGGCCTCAACGCTTGGGAGGAACGTCTCTCCGCCCACTGTCCTGTCCGTGTCCACCCCCTCCCCTTCCGACCTCGCCGCGGGCATCGACCCCGCCACGCTCGATGCGTTCACGGCGGCGTTGCGCCGCCTCGGCGGTCGCTTCACGTCCATCGCGGCGGCACACGGCGCGGCCCATGCGACGCTGGGTAAGCAGGACCTCCTCGCTATCGGCGTGCTGGGGCTGGAGGGGGCCGTCCGGATGGGCGACCTCGCCGAGCGCCTCGGCATCCGGCAGAGTGCCGTCACCCCCATCATTGATCGGCTCGAAGAAGCGGAGCTCGTCCAGCGCCGCCGCAGCGAGGCCGACCGTCGCGTGTGGCTCGCCGCGCTCACCGAGGCAGGCGCGCAGGTCTACGACCAGGAGGACGCGATCTACCGCCAGACCGCCGCCGAGATGCTCGCTCCGCTCGACGCCGACGAGCGCGCGGCGTTGGTGCGTCTGCTCGCCAAGATGAGCGTCAGCGTGGGTGGGGTGTAGCTACGCCGGATGTCGAGGTCCGGCCTTGGTCGGCGCTTCTCGCCCGGACTCCGATCCACTCGCTGCTGCTTCCGCCTTCAGCCGCGCCTCGATCTGGGCCGCCACGGTCTCAACGCCTGCCCGCACGGTTGCTCGGTCGGCATCCTGCGTCTCAACGTCGGGCGTGACGCGGGCGAACTTCGCGAGGTCGGCGCGGCGGAGGACTACGCCGAGGCGCACACGGGTCGCCTCGTCCACGTCAGGGTGGGTCTCCAGCGTGCGGAGCAACTCACGGGTGGTCTGCTCATGCGCAGGGACCGTGAGCGCCCGGGCGAGGTAGGTCCGCAGCGTGTCGGCAAGCGCGGCGTAGTAGGTCGGGACCGCGTCTGGTGCAGACCGATCCGGCACGGCCAGCGCATCGAGGCGGACGAGGGCCTCCTCGCGGGGGGGCAGCACGGGAGCAGGCAGGCCGATCCGCTGGCGGCGCGTCCGCCAGAGCCACAGGGCGAGCCCCGCCAGCAGCGCCACGATGACAAGCGCTACCCACAGCGGCAGCGGCTCCGGGAAGCCGAGCGGCGGCTCCAGCGGCAGGGGCGTCGTGAGGCTGTCCGGCACCACCGAGCGCACCGGGAGCACCCGCGTCGGCACGTCGAGCGCGACGGTATCGGCGGCGGCTCCGGTGCCCGCCACCAGCGCCACCGGGATGGGCCCGAGGCGCGCGGCGTCGAGCGCGAACGTCGTTGCTGTGAACACGACGCTGTCGACGCGCGCGCCGCTGGGCGTATCGGTCGGGGGGAAGCGGCGGGCCGCGATCACCTCGGCGTCGCCAAAGACCGCGCTCGGATCGACGCCCGCCTGTTCCGGCGGCGGCACGTCCGGAAACGCCACCCGCGTCGAGCGTCCGTGCTCCACCGCCACGCCGATCTCGAATCGCTCGCCCACCGCCACGCTGTCGGCTGGCACCGTCACCCGCACCTGCTGCGCTGCCACAGGGAGTGCCAGCCAACAGCCAACAGCCAACAACCAGTAGCCTCCCCTCATCGCTCCCGATTCCTCCGCCGGAAAAACGCCACGAGCGGCTCCACGTAGTCCGCGTCCGTCGCCACCTCGACGGTGTCGATGCGAGCGCGTCGCAGCGTCGCAGCGATGCGGGCCTGGCGGCTCGCGGCCTGCTTGGCGAAGCGCGCCCGTGCCCGGCGGCTCCGCGTGTCGATGGTGACCGGGCGGCCCGTCTCGGCGTCGGTGAGCGTGAGCAGGCCCACGTTCGGCAGCGTGCCCTCGCGCGGGTCGCGGAGGTGGACGGCCACGAGGTCGTGCTTCTTGCTGACGGTCCGCAGAGCCCGACTCGTTGGCTCGTGGAGACCGGGGGGCAGCAAAAAATCGCTCAGCAGCAGCACGATGGCACGGCGGCGGAGCGCGTGCAGGAGGTGGTCGAGCGCGGGGCGGAGGTCGGTGCCGCGCGCCTGCGGCTCGTGGACGAAGAGGTCGCGGACGAGCCGGAGGACGTGCTGGCGGCCCTTCTTCGGCGGGACGAAGCGCTCGACGTGGTCTGAGAATAAGAGCAGGCCCACCTTGTCGCCGTTCTGGAGCGCCGAGAAGCCGAGCACCGCGCACACCTCGGCCGCGATCTCGCGCTTGGCGCGGCCGACGGAGCCGAAGTCGCCCGAGCCGGACACGTCCACGGCCAGGATGAGCGTCTGCTCGCGCTCCTCCTCGTAGACCTTCACGTGCGTTTCGCCCGTCCGCGCCGACACGTTCCAGTCGATCGTGCGGATGTCGTCGCCGAGTTGGTAGGGCCGCACCTCGGCGAACTCGATGCCGCGGCCCTTGAACGCGGAGTGGTACTCCCCGCCGAACACGTCGTGCACGAGCCCCTTCGTCCGCACCTCGATGCGGCGGATCTTCCGAAAGAGCGCGCGGGGGATCACGAGAAGGAGCCGGGGAAACGGGGAGAGGAAGAGGCGGGGAAGGTACGAGGCCTCGCCCGCCTCCAACGCTCATCCGGCCTATCTTCGTTTCTCCGACTCGCCTGCTCGCCGTCTCGTACTATGCCCGCCTCCGTCGCCGTCCTCGTCTTCCCCGGGTCCAACTGCGACCACGACGCCTACCACGCCGCGAAGCACCTCTTCGGGCAAGAGGCCCGCTTCGTCTGGCACAAGGAGGCCTCCGTGGGCGACGCCGACCTCGTGATCGTGCCGGGCGGGTTCTCCTACGGCGACTACCTCCGCTCGGGCGCCATCGCGCGGTTCAGCCCCGTCATGAAAGACGTGGTGCGGTTTGCGAACGAAGGCGGCCCCGTGCTCGGCGTGTGCAACGGCTTCCAGGTGCTCTGCGAGGCCGGTCTGCTGCCGGGCGCGCTGATGCGCAACGCCTCCTTGCGGTTCGTCTGCAAGGACGTGCACCTCCGCGTCGAGAACGCCCAGACGCCGTTCACGAACACGCTCGACGAGGGCGACGTGCTCATGATCCCCGTCGCGCACGGCGATGGCAACTACGTCGCCGACGACGCTACGCTCGATATGCTTGAGCGCGAGGGCCGCGTCGTCTTTCGCTACTGCACGCCCGGCGGCCAGATCACGCCGGAAGCCAACCCGAACGGCTCGGCGCGCAACATCGCGGGCATCGTCAACGAAACGGGCACCGTGCTCGGCATGATGCCGCACCCGGAGCGCCACTGCGACCCGCTGCTCGGCCGCGCTGACGGCCGCCCGCTCTTCGAGAGCGCCCTGCGTCACCTCGGCGTCGAATTCGCCGCGCTGAGCCCGGCCTGAGCGTACGACGCGCGGGGGCGCTTCCTTTCCCCGCTTCGTACGCCCATGACGCGCCTGCTGCTCGCCTTATTCGTCGCGCTTACGGGCTGTGCGGGCGATCCCGCTCGGATCCCGCCCGCGCCACCGACCGGGCTGGCGCTCCGCGCGCTAGAAGCCCCCGCGTTCACCTGGCATCCCCGCTCCGGCGACACGGTTACGATCTACACGCAGCCGGGGAGCTACGCCGACCGCCACGCCGCCGCGCTCGTCGAGTGGAGCGAGCACGCCTACGTCCTCAATGCGCTCGGGGAGGCTCCGCAGAGGCACGTGCGGGTGTTCTACGTGGGGAGCCGCTCGGAGATGGCGCGCCTCACCGGGCAGGAGCGCGGTGCCATCGGGATCACCGACCCCGCCTCGCCGACCGTCGTGCTGGTGGTCAACGCAGAGCGACCGGAACCGGTAGACCGGCACGAACTCGTGCACGCCGTCACCGTGCAGCACTGGGGCCAGATCGGTAGCCCAACGAGCGCGGGAGCATGGCGGCAAGAGACATGGCTCCGGGAGGGCCTCGCGACGGCGCTCGGCAACACGTGCCAGGGGGCGACGGTGCGCGCCACGGCCGCGGCCATGATCGCAGCGGGCGAGGGCCTCGCGCTCGACACGCTCGTGCACGACTTCTACAGCCACGACGATCTGGACACGTACCTCCTGTCCGGGTCTGCCGTCGCCTACCTGCTGGAGACGCACGGGCTCGCCCGGCTCCGGACGCTGTGGACAGGCGGCTCCGCGACTATTGAGGAGGTCTACGCGCACTCCCTCGCTGAGATCGAGCGCGGCTGGCAGGCGTGGCTCGCCGCGACCCCCGCAGCGGCACGTCCGGACCTGGCGTCGATTCGCGAGCACGGGTGCTGAATCTCAGCGGGGACGCGGCGCTGGCCGCCGTCACGATTCGGACCTCGCCCGGTGGGGGCTCAGGCCGCCTTGTCGCCGTGCAGCGCATCGTCCTGCGTCTCCCGGTCGAGGTAAGGCCCGAGGTAGCATGCAGCGATGCTCACGTAGATGAACGGCGAGGTCGGCATCTGGCCGAGGACCTGGTTGCCGTAGCTCGCCGCGGCGATGCCGCACGCGCCCGCCAGCAGCGCCAGCAGCGTGTGCTGGAGCGCGCGGTCCTTCACGGCCAGCATCCGCCGCGCCGCGCCCGCGAGCACCGCCAGCAGGCCCAGCACGTAGAGCCACATCCCGTAGCGCCCGTACTCGGCCATGAGGCGGACGTACCACGAGTCGAGGGCCAGCTCCGCGAGGAAGGTGCCAGGCGCGAACCGCTTCCCCCACGACCCTGCTGAGCCGATCCCGCCGCCGAGCGGATTCCCGGCCAGCCACGCCTTCAGCTTGGCTTGATTCTCGTGCCGGACCTTGAGTGAGTTGTTGTCGCTGCCGGACTTCAATCCGGCTCGGAAGCGCTGCACCGCGTAGATCCCGCTCCCGATGGACGTGAACATCAGCACGCTGTAGAGCGCAAGGATAGCCAGCGCTCCGATCACCATCATCTTGATGTTGCGGCTGAGGAGGAGGTAGGTCACCCCCCCCGCCGCCGGAACGGCCATCGCGCCGCGCGTGCCTGAAATGAGCAGGCCGTAGACGCCCGCCAGCCCGAGCAGGCCGTAGAGGATGCGCCGCTTCAGCGGATACGGGCCCACGGCGAGGATCAGCCCCACAATGCCGACGCACCCTTGCGCCGCACCGAATTGCCCCGCGTCTGAGTAGAACGAGAACACGCGCAGCTTGCCGAAGAGGACGTGCGTGGAGAGGTTGCCCGGCACGCTGAGCCACGCCTGCTCCGCGCCGTCGAGGCCGATGAACAGCTGCTTCATGCCCCAGAGCGTCCCCACGAACGAGAGCCCGAGCCAGATCCAGATGAGCCGCTGGAGTTGGGCCTTCCGCTGGATGAGCAGCAACGCCACGATGGCCGTCTGGATGACGTAGAAGGTGGTCCCGCGCCCGGCGTAGAACCACGCCACGGGCCCCGGGGCGAGCGGGTTGGCGAGTTGGAGGGCCGTCAGCCCCAGCCAAGCCAGTGCCATGAATACGAACACGTTGTGGAGCCGCGTGGCGTCGTAGCGGCCCTCGCGCCAGCGCAACGCGATCACGAGGAGCGTGAGCACGAGGAAGCCATCGAGCATGAGCCCGGTCGGCGCGGGGACGTAGCGCGAGAGGCCCGGCCCGAAGAAGCTCACCCCGACCGCCGCGTACAGCCCCGAGATCGGCCGGGCGTACACGATCGCGGTGACGATGACGACCGCGGGCAGGCCGGCGAACACGATCCCCACTACGAGACCCGCCTTGGCAACGAGCAGGCCCGTCACGAGCGCGCCGCCGAACGTGATCAGCACCGTCAGCAGCGGCCCGAGCCAGGCCGAACGCAGCCCCAGGTCGAGCCACACCCGGAGGCGCGGGCGGCGGTTCACAGAGACATCGAGGAGCGCGGGCATCGGAGACAGCCGGAGGCGGGCAGACTAGCGGCGGCCTGGGTCCGCCGACACCATGGGAGGCGCGGCGGCTTGGACGGAGCGCGGGCCCGCGTCCTCTGCAGTCGAGGTCGGCGCGCCATCGCTCAGCACCGACGGCTTCGCAGCCGGACGGGACGGGGCGCCCTCGGCGGCTAGCTCGGCACCAGGCGACAACGTGGCGCGAGACCTCACGCTCGGTGGGATAGCGGGCGGGTTCTCCTCCAGCGCGTCGCCGCCGCGCGTGGTTCGGCGGAGTAGGAGGCGCAGGCCCTCGGGTCCAGCCCTAGCCGTCGCGCGCAGACGGAACGGCACGTGCCGCTTCACGAACCACGCGCCCAGGGCCGTCCCCACCAGCGTCATCACGATTGTCACGGCAGCAACCGCCTCCACCGAGCCGAATGCCGCCAGCGCCACCACGTCCCCGACGATGTTGACGACCACCATCGCCGCGACCTTGATCATGTTGAGCGCGGGCCGTCCCAGCGCATCGAGGGCCAGGCCGAGGTAGCGGTCGAGCGGGAGCAGCGCCATGTACACCACAAAGATGCGAAGCAGCGTCCCTGCATCGCGGTAGGCCTCGCCTGCGAGCAGCACGCAGGCCGCCTCGGCCCACACAAACACGACCACCAGAAGCGGGACGAGCGCTAGCGACAGGCCCCCGATCCAGGCGTGGAGGTAGCGCGCGAACGTCGCCATGTCACCGCGCCGTGCCTTGCGGGAGAGGGTCGGCATCGCCGTCTGGGCCAGCCCGCGCAGCGGGATCTCGACGACCTCGATGAGCTTTTGCGGAACGCCGTAGAACGCCACCGCCGCTGGTCCGAGCCACAGCCCCAGGATGAACTGGTCGGCGCTGCGGAGGAGGTTGCTGCCGAGCGTCGTGCCTACGCTGTAGCGCCCGAAGCGATAGAGCGTCCGCACGGCGCGGCGCGTGGCGTGGCGTAGCGTGGCCAGCCGCGTCCATCCGAGCGCCAGCATCAGCGCGCTCCCAGCAGCATGGATGCCGAGGTAGGCCCGGGCGATCCCGCTGAGGTCGGCTTGCGACCAACTCAGGTACGGGGCGACGAAGTTGCCCACCACGAACACGGCGAAACCACCCGCGAGCACCACCTTGAGCACCAGTAGCCGTCCAAAGTGCTCGCGCGCCAGCCCGTTCCACGTTGCTACCAGGTGCGGGAGCGCGGCTAACGCGAGGAGCGGATACCAGTCAAAGAAGAGCCTGAATGCGCCAGCGTCGGGAAGCAGTTGCCCGAGGGCGAACACGCCCAGCGCGAGCACCGACGTGGTGCCCAGGCCGAGCACCCACGCACCGCCCATCAGCATACGCTCCTGCGACGCCGTCGAGCCAGCGGAGCGCTGCACGAGCGCCGACTGCACCAACCCGTGCCGCACCATGTCGAGGAACGTGGCTGCGGTCAGAAACAGCACCCACGCGCCGAAGTCCGCCGGGGCGAGCGTCCGGGCGAGCAGCACGAAGCTCGCAAACGCGAAGCTTGCCCCTGCGAGCTGCGTCACGATGGCAAGCACCTGCGGGCGTTGCGCCAGGGCTGCGATGGAGGCGAACGACGGCATCGGCTAGGCGGCAGGAAGAGCGTGCTGCAGCACCGCCGCGAACGCCGCAGCCCGGCCAGGCCACGCGTTGCCGCGGGCGGCCTCGATGCGCGCAGCGACAGCCTCAGGGGGCGCAGGCGCAAGCGCGTCGGCCAGCGCCGCCCGGAACGCCTCCGCCGTGCCTGCCACCGTGGCAAGGCCCTCGAACTCACGCAGGTCGGCGAACGGGGTCATCACGACGGGGCGCCCCGCCGCGAGGTATTCGTTGATCTTGAGCGGGTAGATGTTCGCCGTGAAGGGCGTCCGCGCGAACGGAATCGTCCCGACGTCCATCTGCCGGAGGAAGCCGGGTAGCGCGCCCGGTTGCTGCGCCCCAGCGAACGTCACGTTCGGATAGGCTTCCAGCGTGCGCGCCTGTTCGTCCACGACCCGCCCGACGAAGAGGAAGCGCCAGTCGGGCGCCGCCTTGATGACGGCGTGCAGCAGGGCATAGTCCAGCCGGTCGTCCAGGCTGCCGAGGTAGCCCACGCACGGGCGCTCGGGTCGGGCCGAGGAGCCGCCCCCGTAGGCCCCGTGGAAGAGGTCGAAGTCGACGCCGTTTTTGACGAGGTGCACTCGGTCATGGTGGTCGCGCTTGCTCGTCAGCAGGGCCTCGCTGGACACGATGACCACATCGGCCTGCGTCAGGAACTGCGCTTCGAGGCGCGCTCCGTGGCGAGCGTTCCAGGCAGCGGCGCTGATCTCGTCGTAGCAGTAGTAGGCCAGCGCGACCTCATCGAGTTGCCCCGCGAGCGGGACGCCGAGGAATGGGTGGAAGGCGTTGAGCACAAGCGGCCGCGTCATCCCGAGCCGGGCCATCGCGCGGCGGATCGCCCGCCCCACCACGCGCCCATTGAGCGCGAGCGCAGCGTCGTAGACCGGCCCTGCGGGCAGGCCGTTCGTGGGGAACGTCATCGGCGGGGTGAGCACATGTACCGCGCGCCCGTCGTCGCTGATGGCGACGCGGCGGAGGCGATCGTCTCGTCCTAGCATCCGGCGGAGGGGAGCCCGCTGCCGCCCGCGCAGCGTCTGGACGGCGTCCTTGACCGTGTAGGCGTAGTCCACGTAGAGCCCCTGCCGCCCCGGCGCGAGGTGCCGCGCAGCCAGCGCCCGGACGAGGTGCACCGTCGACTTCATGTAGTCGCCGTCCCACGTCGGTAGCGCCACGCAGACGAGGTCCACATCGAGGAGCGGCGTACCGGCCCCAGGCAGCGACTTGAGCGCGGCGAGGGTATCGTTGGCGCGGGCTGGGCGGGCGGGCGGGTGGATCGTCGGGTCGCGCATGGGCCTAGCCGAAGATGGGACGGAGGAACGGCGGGATGGGGAGACCGCGCGCGGTGAGGCCGTTGAGGAAGTCGCG
>JBCDFO010000018.1:0-26626 GCA_039177895.1 Bacteroidota bacterium | reverse complement strand
TCGCGGCGACGGTGCAGCCCGGCGATCAGGGCACGACGTTCGGCGGCGGCATGCTCGCGATGGCCGCCGTCGCCGCCACGCTCGACGCGCTCACCGAGGACGGCCTGATGCCGCGTGCCGTGCGCCTGTTCGACACGATCCACGACGCGCTCACATCGCTCGACGGGGTCGTAGAGGTACGGGGGCGCGGTGCCCTCATCGGCGTCGAGCTTGACCGGCCCGCTGCTCCCGTTCGCGACGCGCTGCGAGAGGCCAGCATTCTCGTTGGCACCTCGGGCCACGCGCATTCACTCCGGTTGATGCCACCGCTCACGACGCCGTTCGAGGCCGTCGGCATGCTTGCCGACGCGCTGTATTCGGTGCTCAAGTGATGGGTGCAGGATAGGCGGTTTGCAAACCGCCCCCTACACGTTCACACTTCCACACGTTCACGCCTCTATACCATCACGCTGTGCCCCACCTCGTCTCTTGGCTCGACACCCCGCCCGACGTCTGGACGCGCTGCCTGGAGCGCGCGCTCGTCCACCGCGAGCAGCGGCGGTGGTCGCAGGCCGCGCAGCACAAGGCGCTCGGGCTGCTCTTCTTTGCCTCGTCGCTGCGCACGCGCACCTCGATGGAACTGGCCGCCACGCACCTAGGCGCACACAGCATCACGCTCAACCCGGGCCAGGGCGTCTGGGGCTTCGAGTGGCGCGACCACGGCCCCAACGGCGAGCCGATCACGATGGACCGCGACGCCGCCGAGCACATCCGTGAGGCCATCGGCGTCCTCAGCCGCTACGTCGATGCGCTCGGCGTCCGCGTCTTCGCGAGCCTCACCGACCGCGACGAAGACCTCGCCGACGCGCTCATCCACCGCATCGTAGCGGCCTCGGACGTGCCTGTCGTCAACCTCGAATCGGCGCGCTGGCACCCCTGCCAGGAACTCGGCGACGCGGCGACGATCCGCATGCACTTCAGCGAACAAAGCACGCTTCCCGTAGGAAAAAACTTCGTGCTGACCTGGGCCCCGCACCCGAAGCCGCTCCCGCGCGCGGTCCCGAACTCGGCGCTGCTGATGGCCGCGCGCCTCGGGATGCGCGTTACCGTCGCGCGCCCCGACGGCTTCGCACTCGACGCCGACATCCTAGCTGCTGCGCACGAGACGGCGCAGCACGCAGGCGGCTCCGTGGCCGAGACGACCGACCTCGACGTTGCGCTCGCAGCGGACGGCGGCGCGCACGTCGTCTACGCCAAAGCCTGGCACGGCGACGTGGTCTACGATGCCCCCGACGACGAGGCCGCTCTCCGTGCTCAGCACGCCGACTGGAAACTGACATCCGAGCGCATGGCTACGACCGACGACGGCGTCTTCATGCACTGCCTCCCCGTCCGTCGCGGCGTGGTCGTGGACGGCGCGGTGCTCGACGGCCCGCACGCCCGGCACCTCCTCCAGGCCGAGTTTCGCCTGCACGCGCAGAAGGCGATCCTGGAGTGGGTGTGGGGGCTGGATGGTCGTGGGTCTAGGGTCTAGAGTCGAGGGTCCGATGTCGCAGGTCGAAGGTCAGGGGTCGCAGGTCGAGTTGCTGCGCTGCGAGCGTGGTGCGAATGCTCTCGAAGTACTCAAAGCGCTCAGAATCCTCGCTGGATGTGGGCTTCGTGAGGCGAAGGAAGCATTCGAAGCATGCGAACATGGTCAGGTGGGTGTAGTGGTCACCCCATCATTGGAAGTATCTCACCAACTTGCTAGCGAGTTGCAAGCGCTTGGCGTGACCAGTCGCGTCCGTGGGACAGTCTACAGCGACCTTTCCTCCTTTGAGGCTCCAGCCTGGGTTCATCGGCAGAAGGGGACGTTCATCCTAAACACGCTCCGGCTTGAAGATGACGAGGCTGTACTCGAAGGCAGGATAGAAGCTGGAACGCTCGATGCGAGAGACACCCTCGCCGTTCTCTTCTTGGATGGCGACATCGTCAGTTTCCCAGTTGCAGAGATCGAGCAGTCCAAGCAGAAGACAGAGGTCTTGGTCAGTATTGATGCAGAAGAGCCAATTGATGACCTACTCGCTGCGGGTGACCATCTTCTCATTCTCGCCCTAGCCGCCCCATGACCCGCGACCCACGACCCACGACCTCGGCCCGCACGACCGTCCTCAAACTCGGGGGCGCACTTCTCGCCGACGAGGCCGCCGTCGCTTCGATCTGGAACGCCGTGGCGGGCCTCGACCGCGTGGTGCTCGTCCATGGCGGCGGGCCGCAGGCGACGGCACTGGCGAAGCGACTCGGCCACACCCCGCGCATGGTCCACGGACGGCGCGTCACCACGGCGCTCGACCTCGACGTGCTGCTGTGGGAAGTCGCGGGGCGGCTCAACGCGCAGCTCGTCGCAGCGGCGCAGGCAGCAGGCGTCCGCGCGGTCGGGCTGACCGGGGCCGACGGCGCGCTCGTGCAGGTCCATCGCCGCCCGCCGTGGACGGTCGATGGCGAGACCGTCGACTTCGGATATGTCGGCGATGTCGAGGGGGTGGACACGCACGTCCTCAGGACGCTCCTCGACGCGGGACTGGTGCCGGTCGTTGGGCCCATCGGCATGGACGCGGGCGGCGCGCTCTACAACGTCAACGCCGACACCATCGCGCTCGAACTCGCGGCGGCGCTCGGGGCCGAGGCGCTCGTCTTCGCCGCCGAGGCGGGCGGCGTCTACCGCGACCTCGCCGACA
Source organism: Bacteroidota bacterium (assembly GCA_039177895.1). Lineage (GTDB taxonomy): Bacteria > Bacteroidota > Rhodothermia > Rhodothermales > Rubricoccaceae > JBCBEX01. The sequence continues at coordinate 23,930 of JBCDFO010000018.1, read as the reverse complement.
CTACGAGCCGCTTCACCTCGATCACGCCCGATGACGCGGAAACGGGCAAGCACGAGAGCTGGCTGAACGCTGGGATGCGCGTCAAGCTCGACGTCGGGTTTGAGGCGCTCCGTCGCGGCGTCGGCACGGTGCGCATCGCCGCCCCTGGGGGGTTGGGAGGTGGGACGCGGCTTCAGTTGCGCGAGCCGGAGAGTCGGGGAGTCGGGGAGACGACGCAGAGCACGGTGGAGCAGACGGAGGTATCCCCGGCTCTCCCACTCGCCGTCTCGCCGCTTCATCGAGCCCTCATCCGCTTCCCCTCGCTGAGCTACCAGGAGCGCGACATCGCTGACTTCGTGGAGGCGTACGCCCGCGAGCACGGCGGCCCGCGCGTGATGGTGGACCGCGTGGCTGACAACGTGGTCGTCCACCTCGGTACGGGCGACGACGTGCTGCTGCTCAACTCCCACCTCGATGTGGTGCCGCCGTCCTCGGACCACCCGTATCCGCCCTTCGAGCCGACCGTAGTGGACGGCAAGGTCTACGGGCGCGGGGCGGTCGACGCGAAGGCAAGCGGTGCGGCGATGCTGACGGCGCTCCTCACGCTGGCCCGCGACGGCTGCGAGCCGACGGGTGGGCGCGTGGTCGTCGCGCTGACGGCCTGCGAGGAGGCGAGCAAGGACTACAACGGCGTCGAGCACCTCCGCCGTGACTTCTTCGGACAGGTCATACCCCAACCGAGCGCCGCTCTGGTAGGGGAGCCGACCGAGCTGCGTCCGTGCCTCGCGCAGAAGGGCCTGCTCATCCTTCGACTTCATGCGCATGGAATCACCGCCCACGCCGCCCGCGCGCACCTCGGCGAGAACGCCATTCACGCCGCCGCGCGCGATCTCGCAGCGCTGGAGGCGCTCACCTTCGACCGCACCGACCCGTTTCTCGGCCTCCCGACCGTCACGCCAACGCTCATCGAGGCGGGCGGCGCGAAGAACGTCGTGCCCGACCGCTGCACCGTCACGCTCGATATCCGCTCAACGCCGACGTATCCGCACAGCGACCTGATTGAGCTCATCGGCGATGCCGTTGAGAGCGAAGTGGAGGTCTACAGCCGACGCCTCATCCCGTGCGCGACCAGCGGTGACGCGCGCATCGCGCTGGCCTGCCAGCAGGCGCTAACCAGCCTCGCTGCCGACGCGACGCCGTTCGGCTCCCCCACCGCGTCGGACTGGATCTTCCTCCACGACGTGCCGACGGTCAAAATCGGCCCAGGCCGCAGCGAGCTTTCCCACACGCCCCAGGAGCACGTCGAAGCCGTCGAGGTCGAGCGCGCCGTGGAGGTGTACCGGGCCATCGTTGAGGCGTACTTCGAGCGGTCGTCCTGATTTTTATCCTGCGCTGACGCTTTGCCTTCTCGTGGGTCCCCGCGTTCGCGGGGATGACTAGATGAGAGAGCAAAGTCAACGGCGGAGCGGCCAGCCAACCCTTCCTACTTCGCACTTCTCACTTCCGTTTCTCATGGCAATTTGGACCAAAGACGCAAGCAGTTCTCCTGATGACTGGGTCGTCCGCTTCACCGTCGGCGACGACTGGCGGTGGGACACGCTGCTCCTGCCCTACGACTGCGTGGGGAGCGAGGCGCACGCGTGGGCGCTCGCGGAGATCGGCGTGCTGACGGCGGACGAGCACCAGCAGGTCGCCGAGGCGCTCACCGCGATCAAAGCCGAGGCCGAGGCAGGCGCGCTCACCGTGCGCGTGGAGGACGAGGACTGCCACACGGTGCTCGAACGCGAACTCACGGCGCGACTGGGCGATGCGGGCAAGAAGATCCACGCCGGGCGGAGCCGCAACGACCAGGTGCTCGTGGCGCTGCGCCTCTGGCTGCGCGACGCGCTCGCCGCCGTCGCCGAGCAGGCCGCCGGACTGACGGAGGCGCTGATCGCCCATGCCGACGCGTACGCCGACGCGCTGATGCCAGGCTACACGCACCTCCAGCGCGCGATGCCGACCACGGCGGGCCTCTGGGCGGCCAGCTACGCGGAGCTGCTCGTCGCTGACCTCCGCACGCTCGCTGAGGCTAGGGCGGCTACCAACGTCTCGCCGTGGGGGAGTGCCGCCGGGTATGGCGTGCCGCGCCTCGACCTCCCGCGTCAGGGCGTCGCCGACCGATTGGGTTTCGACGGCGTCCAGGTCCACACGCCCGCCGTGCAGCTCGCGCGCGGCAAGCTCGACGCGCAGGTCGTCCACGCCCTCGTGCAGCTCGGCGCGACCGCCAACCGGCTCGCGTCCGACCTCGTGCTCTTTGCGACGGCCGAGTTCGGCTTCGTGACGCTCCCCGAGGCGCACACGACGGGCTCCTCAATCATGCCACAGAAGCGCAACCCCGACGTGCTCGAACTGGCGCGGGCGACCTACCACCGCCTCATCGCCGAACTGCACCTGCTGTTGACGCTTCCGGCCAACCTGCCGGGCGGCTACCACCGCGACCTCCAGCTCACGAAGGAGGCCACCATGCGCGCGACGCTCCTCAGCCTCGACCTCTTCGCCGCCCTCGCCGCCGGACTGCCTGCGCTTGCCTTCGACCGCGACCGGATGCGCGCGGCGCTCTCGCCTGAGCTGTTCGCTACGGAGGAGGCGCTTGCGGACGTACAACGCGGTGTCCCGTTCCGCGACGCCTACCGCGCTGTCGCCGTCCGCCTCGATCGCATCGAGACGCCATCGGAGGCGGAGGCGCTCGCGGCCTATGCCACGCCAGGCACGCCGGGGCGGGTGGAGACGGCCGCCCTCCGAACCCAGCTTGCCGATCTCGTGGCACGGTTCGCGTAGGCGAACCTGTCCAAACCCGGTGTTGGGACCAAAAGAATGGGGCCGCAGCTTCTCCCCCAAGAGCTGCGGCCCCAAGCGCACCGGCAAACGCCGATGGTCGCAGGGTGGTGTCGGGTGTGTTGTCCGACGCCTGCAACATAGTCGGCAAATCCTTAGGAATCCAAGGGGAAATACGATCCCGTCTCATTCGTTTAGTACAAGGCGGGGGAGGGTGTAAATAAAAAGCGCTTCCTTCTCGGTTTTGGCTCAGGAGAAAGTCAGGGTGCCCCTCCACTCTTCACGCTCCCTTCGCCAAACAAAAAGAGCGAGGAGTATGACAGGCGGATGACACCTCGCTATCGGAGCTTGGCACTATCGACCTTCTCCGCTGGACTACCCCTGCCGACCATGGCCGTCACGCCCCACGATCTCCGCCGCCTGAGCGCCCCGTTTCCCGCCAATGACATCGAGTGGAAGCCAGGCGCGACGACCCGCGACCGCAAGAAGGGCCTCGCGATGGCCTACCTCACCAGCCGCGCCATCCAGGACCGACTCGACGACGTATGCGGGCCCGGCAACTGGCGCAACGCCTTCGAGCAGGGACCCGGCGGGGGCGTCCTCTGCGGCCTCGCAGTCCTCGTCGCGCGCGACGATGGCACGACCGAGTGGGTAACCAAGTGGGATGGGGCCGAAAACACCGAGTTTGAGTCGGTGAAGGGCGGCCTGTCGAGCGCGCTCAAGCGGGCCGCCGTCCAGTGGGGTATCGGACGGTACCTCTACTCGATGCCCGCCCTGTGGGTGCCGCTCGACGAGCGCGGGCGCTTTGCTGAGAAGCCGCGCATCCCTGCCAAGTTCTTGCCTGCGCGGGGCTCATCGCCTGCGCGCGACTCTTCGGAGGAGGGACACAGCCCGGTACGCCCTGCCCCGAGTGGGCCACCGGAAGCGGCACGCTCGGGCGGTGCGTCCCCGCCGCGCACCTCGAATACACGCGTCATTCGCAAAGCCGGAAATGGGGAGTCCACGCGCGCTGATCGCAACGGGGCAGCCCGAGGCCGCCGCTGAGGCCAAGCAGGCGAATGGAGCGGCTGGAACTCTGAAGTGGCATCGCGTTTGACGGGATTGGCCGCAGCGCCCTACTTTGCTGCCCCCTTCCTCCCACCACCACCTCCGTGCGCCAACTTCGTCTCCCGTTGTGGTGCGTTCTCTTGCTGGGCCTGAGCGTTCTCGGGCACGAGGCGCGTGCGCAGTGGATCCCGGTTGCTCCGGCTGAACGGGTGAGCGCGTCCCAAGCGGCCAATCTGTTCTTCGACTGGGGCGGCATCCAGCCGCTTGCTGGCGTCGAGGTGGACGTGCCCCTCGGGTGGAGCGTGACCGCAGCCTGGGCAACAAGCCGCGATGGCGTGCAGACGCCGCTTGCGGCCACCGGCAGTGGTGACCCGGACCGGGTGCGGCTCGTGGCGCGTCAAGCGCTTCGCGGAGGACACCGACTGGTCGTGCAGTTCGAAGTCGGAGCGCAGCGTGGGCCGGAGCGGCTCGGAGCCACGCCGCTCGTGCAGGAAGGCGAGCGCGTCCGGGCGCTGGCGCAGGAGCGTTTTGCCTGGCAGCCCTATGTCATCGAGACGAGCCGCCGCAACGTAGCGCTGCGACCGGCCCGCCAGCGCGTCCCGCTCGCGCTCCGCCGCGACGCGCTCCCGGCGCTCGACGCCCGCGCGCCGTTCACAATCGAGTGGTGGATGCGCACCGTCGGCGTGGACGAGGTCGTCCTCTCGACCTGGAACGGCGAGGACGGCACCCCCTACCCGCTCGAACTGACCGTCGCGCCCGACGGACATCTTCTGTTTTACTGCGGCGAGCAGACGCGGCACCACGCGATGCGCACCGCGGCTCCCGTCGCCGACGGGCAGTGGCACCACGTCGCGTTCGTGCACGACCCGGCAGCAGGCTGGTCGCGTCTCCTGCTCAACGGCCTGGCGACGGACTCGCTCCGCACGGCAACCCAGACCGACAACCGCCAGCCTCTCGTGCTCGGACAGCGCTTGCTCGGCGAGGACGCCTCCGTGGGCGCGGCGGGCTACTTAGGGCTCGTGGACGAGATGCGGATCTGGCCGCACGCCAGGACGGCCGCTCAGATCCAGCGCACGATGCGCCGCCAGCTCGTCGAGCCGCCGCAGGGCGTGGTGCGACTCGGATTCGACGACGCGCCCGGGAGGCTGCTCGCGCGCGACCTCGCCGCGTGGCCGACGGAGCGCGCTGACCTCGCCTTCTCTTTCCCCATTGATGCCCTCGACGCGCAGGCCGAGGACGGCTTCGTGCAGCTCTCGTGGGAGACGCAGGACCGCGAGAACGAGGCGTTCGTCGTGGAGCGGTCGCTGGACGGCGAGACGTTCCAAGCCGTGACGCGCCTCGGGCTCGACGACCGGATCGCGGAGGCCGCCAACGGCGCGATGCGGTTTGGTTACACCGACCTTCCGCCCGCGAGCCAAGTCGTCTACTACCGCGTGCGTCAGGTCTTCGGCGAGGGGCCCGACCGGATCTCCGGTGCCGTCAAGCTCGGCCTCGGCGACCCCGATGCAGCGCTACCGCTCACGCTTGTGAACTCGCCGAACCCCTTCCCAGACCGCACGCTGGTCCGGTTCGAAGTCCCTGAGGCACAGCGCGCGGAGTTGTCGGTGTGGGACGTGTCGGGCCACCAGGTCGCCCTGCTGCTCGACCGGGAGGTCGCTCCCGGCAGCCATGAGATCGAGTTCGATGCGCGCGACCTGCCGAGTGGGGTCTACTTCGTGCGCCTCTCGACTGCCGAGACGAGCATCACGCACAAGATGACGCTGGCGCGGTAGACAGAATCGGCTACTCGGGACGTAGGATGACCTCCGGAGGCGGAGGGTTGCGCGAAAGCAGGCAGCGGCGCTAGGATGCCGTGTCTGTTCCCCCCACCCCTGATTCAGTCCCGATGCGTTCTCCGATGCTGCGCGCCCTCTTCGCGGTGCTCCTGCTTGCCGCCCTATCGACTGTCGCCCTACCGACCGCAGCAGCACAAAGCCTCGACGACGCGATGGCGCGGCTGCGGCTCCTCGCGCCGCCCCTCGATGGGATGATGGCTGCTGCCGACGGATGCTCGGCCGCGACCGGCGACGGCGTATGGAGCGCGCTGGCGCTGATCGAGTCTGAGGAGCGGCGGCAGCGTGCCCTCTCCGGCACCGCGCGCGCCAGCTTCGCCAGCGACGCCACCGAGAACCGCTCGCTCTACCGCCTCGCCGTCGGCGTGAGCCTCGACCGGGGCAGCTACCCCGGCGAGATCAACCTGAGCGCGGCGACGGACGTCACGCTGCAGGACGGGACCGCCCGCGAAAACGTCTCGTCGCTTACGCTCTCCTACGACCACCACCTCTCGCCGAGCTTCGAGACGTATGCCTTTGTCAAGCGCGACACCGACAACTTTCTCGGCATCGACCAGCGCTACGAGATTGGCGGGGGGCTGATCGGGCAGACGTACACGTGGGATACGCGGCGGCGGACGGCACTGCGCAAGCGACTCGGTAACCTGCCTGCCTACGTCACCGCCGAGGGCGATAGTGCGCGCGCTGCCGCTGCCGAGGCCCTTGCCAACACAGACTGGTTCCGCTGCCTCGCCGCCGCCCACGCCGACTCGACCACGCAGGGTGCGCTCCTGGCAGGCGTCCTGGCCGACCTCGACGCCATGCGATCCTACGCGACGTTCGCCGAGCGCGCGATCCGCAAGCGCCACACCATCCTGCGGCTCGGCCTCCTTGCCGGACCGTTCTTCGAGTTCGAGCAGGCTACCGTCACCGCCGACCGCGTGTTCGGCACCGACACGACGAGTGTCGCCGTGGAGCTCGCCGGGCAGACCTTCGCGCGCTTCGAGATCCGTCCGACGTTCACCATCCGCGACTCGTTTGAACGGGTCCGCTTCGACCTCCGGCCCTTCTTCAAATTCCCGCTCTACGACTTCGACGGATGCGGCTCAGGCGACGGTGCGTGCGACTTCCGCATCGATGCGACAGCGCGCCTCACCTTCCGGCTGACCGACATCGGGTCGAACGGCGCGGTGAGCATTGCGCCGGTGTACACGCTCGCCTACGACAACGACCCGCCGACGCTGCCTGCGAGCGTGATCCAGGACGCCTCGGCCGAGGGCGCGCGTTTCGTGGACCCGTCGATGCCGAAGACGCATCATATCTTCCGCTTCGCACTCGTGGTCGGCTTCGACTGAAGGCGCACGTGATGTGCGCTGGAGGGTGAACCTCTTGGAAGACGGCTCGTAGACGGGCCGACGCGCCCCCTCTCTCGTTCGTGCCGCCCGCCGACGGCCCCGCATGGCTGCCCCCGACCCCTTCGACGACGTAGACGTTTCGGCGGACGCCGGCACCGAGTCCCAGGCCGCGGCGCCTGAGGCCTCGCTTGCGCAGCGCCTCCGAGCAGCCCGCCGCGCCCGCGCCAACGAGAAGATCCTCCAGGAAAAGACGCTCGCCGAGCGTGCCTCCGACCGGCTCCAGGAGTCGCAGGCCAACGCGTATGGCTTTCTCGACCAGGCGGGCGCGTTCTTCGCCTTCGGGGCGCACTTCTTCGCGCGGTTCTGGCGGCGTCCCTTCGAGTGGAAGGAGCTGCTGAAGCAGATGGACGAGGTCGGCTCGAAGAGTTTCCTGCTCACGGGCGTCACGGGCTTCGCCATCGGCATCGTGCTTTCGATGCAGAGCCGCGGCACGATGGCCCGCTTCGGCGCGGAGATGTTCTTGCCGAGCATGCTCGCGCTCTCCGTCGTCAAGGAGATCGGGCCAGTGCTGACCTCGCTCGTGCTCGCCGGGCGGCTCGGGGCGGGCATCGGGGCCGAGATCGGCTCGATGAAGGTGAGCGAGCAAATCGACGCGCTGGAGGTGGCGGCGCTCAAGCCCTACCACTACCTCGTCGTGACGCGGGTGCTCGCCTGCATCATCATGTTCCCGATCATGACCGCGATGACGGACCTGCTCGCGCTCATCGGCGGGTTCATCGAGAACAGCTTCGCCACGGGCATGGACTACCGCATCTTCATCGACGAGGCGTTCTCGAGCCTGCGCTTTGTTGACATCGTCGTGGACACAATGAAGACGAGCGTGTTCGGCTTCCTCGTCGGCATCACGTCGTGCTTCCTCGGCTATACCGTGCGCGGGGGCACACGGGAGGTCGGCCAGGCTGCGATGCGCGCCGTCGTCGTCTCCTCGCTCCTCATCATCCTCGCCGACGTCGTCATCGTGCGCATCTCGCTGATGCTCTTCGGCGACGTAAGCGAAGCCGCCTAGCGAAGTAAGAAGGGAGAAGTAGGAAGTCAGACGTTGGAGTTAGCGCGCGGCGCTTTTCTTCCCCCTCGAACTTCAAGCTCGCTCCCACTTCGCACTGCTAACTTTCCACTTCGACCGTGCTTGCTAAGGTCAAAGACGTAGACCAAGCGCCCGTGACAGGAGGCTCGCCACCGCCGCCCGCCCACATCATCGTGGCGATGCGCGACGTGCACAAGGCGTTCGGCCCGAAGCAGGTGCTCCGCGGCGTGAGCGTGGAGTTGGAGCAGGGCACCTCCGGCGTGATCCTCGGCGGGTCGGGGACGGGCAAGAGCGTGCTCACCAAGCACATCGTCGGGCTACTGAACCCGGACGCAGGCGAGGTGTGGGTGAAGGGCGAGCGCGTGGACCTGCTCACCGGCGACGCCCTCGACCACAAACGCCTCGCCATCGGCTACCTCTTCCAGGGCGGCGCGCTCTTCGACTCGATGACGGTCTACGAGAACATGCGCTTCTTCCTCGACCGCCACACCAAGATGTCGAAGAGCGAGAAGGACGACCGCATCGAGGAACTGCTCACGGCGGTGAAGCTGCCCGAGAAAGGGCCGCAGTACCCAGCGGAGCTTTCGGGCGGCCAGAAGAAGCGCATCGGGCTGGCGCGGGCGCTCATCCTCAAGCCTGAGATCATCCTCTACGACGAGCCCACGACCGGACTCGACCCCGTGAGCGTGCGCGTCGTGAGCGAGCTCATCGTCGAGCTGCGCGACACGCTTGGCATCTCGTCGCTGGCGATCACGCACGACCTGCTCGCCGCGAGTATCATTACCGACCGCGCGCACTTCCTTTACGACGGCCAGATCGCCGAGAGCGGGACCCTCGACGATCTGAAGCATTCTGCGCACCCTGCCCTCCGCGAGTTCTTCGGCAACGAGCAATGAAGGTGGAGGTGAGAAGTTTGAAGTGAGAAGTACGGTGCCTCGATGCACCCGACCCACCTCGAACATCCAAACGGCCTCCCACTTCTACCTTCCTCCTTCTACCTTCCTCCTTCCCCTCATGTCTCGACAGGCTCGGCTCGGACTGCTCATGATCGCGGGGATTGCCGCGTTCATCGTCGGTCTGTTCATCATCGCCAACCGGACGTTCCTCTTCTCGGACACCTACCGCGTGCAGGCTCAGTTCGACCGCGTGGCGGGCCTGCTGGGCGGCGGCCAGGTGTTCTACCAGGGCATCAACGTTGGGCGCGTGGAGCGGGTGGCGCTGCCGGTCCGACCCGGGGGACCGATCACCGTCTACATGGCGATCCGCGAGGACGCGCAGCACCTCATCCGCGAAGACTCGCGCGCGCTCATCCAGACCGACGGCCTCGTCGGCAGCGTGATTGTCTCGATCACCGCCGGGACGGAGCTCGCGCCGCCCGTGGCGGAGGGTGGACAAATCGCCGGCGTCAACCCGCTCGACCTGAGCGAGGTATCCGACCGCCTCTTCGACTCGGTGTCGCGGTTCGACTCGGTGACGGTGACGCTCACCAGCATCATGCAGGACATCCAGACCGGCGAAGGCACGCTAGGCCGCTTCATCTACGACCCCGCGCTCTACGACGGCCTCGTGGTGACCGCGCAGGAGACGCGCGTGGCGCTGCGCGGCATCACGGCGCAGACCGACACGCTCGTCAGCATTGCTGCTGACGCCTCGGCCAACATCGAGTCCATCATCAGCAAGGTCAACGAGGGCGACGGCACCATTGCGCGCTTCATCAACGACCCTACGGTCTACGAGAACGTGGAGGACGCGACGGCCCGCCTCGGGGCCATCACCAACGACCTCGCCATCGTCCTCGACCGCTCGGAGGACGCCGCCAACTGGGGCACGCTCGCCATGTTCAGGCTCGCCGAAAACATGGAGGCGCTGAAGCACAACTTCCTCTTCAAGCGCTACTACGAGGAGCGTGGCTACCTCGAAAAGGCACCGTTTGAGATCCGCGAGCGGGCGCTGGAGGAGACGTACCAGAGCCTCGAAGAACGCGCCCGCGAGCTCTACCGCTTGGAGCAGCAAGTCGAGGCGCTGCGCCAGGAACTCGAAGCTCAGCGGGACGCTGGCCAGGTATCCGCCGAAGCGACCACGCCTGATGCGGCCGTGCCCGCCAACTCGACGCCCGTCTCCCCAGCCGAGCCCCCCGCCGACCCAGCGTCGGGCGAGGGGGACGCAGACAGCCAGTAGCCTTCGGTCGGCAGCTGACGCTCTACTTGTACCGGTAGACGATGCGGCCCTTCGTCAGGTCGTAGGGCGACATCTCGACCTTGACGCGGTCGCCGGGGAGGATGCGGATAAAGAACTTGCGCATCTTGCCGGAGAGGAGGCCGAGGATCTCGTGGCCGTTCTCCAGCTCCACGCGAAACTGCGCGTTGGGGAGCGCCTCGGTGACGACGCCTTCTTGCTCGATCGGTTTTTGCTTGGGCATACGCTAAACGGGTAGGTGGGACAGAAGCACGCGTGCGCCAGAGCCTGGGAAAGGCCAGGAGGGTCAGGCGTGAACAGAAGCAAGGGCTTACGCCTATGCCGAAGGGGAAGGTCCGTCCCACGTGCTGGCGTCGCAGACCACCGTCCCGAACCAGCAGAAGACTCACAGAGCGAGACGCTGGCGACCCGTCAGGCCGCCGTCGGCCCTGAGGGAACCGCCGAAGAGGAAGGGGTGCCCACGTGCGTGGCAAGGCCGTTCCGATGGACGTAAAGCGTCTGCGTGGGGTAGGCGAAGTCGATGCCCTCCTCTTCAAACTTGCGCACGAGGGCGAGGTTGATCGCCTGCTGGCGGTCCATGTAGAGCGCGAAGTCGGACGTGGTGACGTAGTAGACGACCTCGAAGTCGAGCGACGACGCGCCGAACTGCTTGAAGTGCGCGCGGTCGAAACGGGCGTTCGGCGTCACCTCGACGATGGCGCGGATCCACTCCGGGATCGCCTCCAACTGCGCGGCCGTCGTCTGGTAGACCACGCCGAAGCTGAACACGATGCGGCGCTCCTCCATCCGCTTGAAGTTGCGCACGCGGCTCTGGACAAGGTCGGCGTTCGAGAAGATCAGTTGCTCGCCCGAGAGGCTGCGCAGGCGCGTCGTCTTGAGGCCCACCTTCTCGACCGAGCCGATGAACTCGCCCACGCTCAGCATGTCGCCCACGACGAACGGCTTGTCGAGGACGATGGAGAGTGCCGCGAAGAGGTCGCCGAGGAGGTTCTGCGCGGCGAGCGCCACGGCGATGCCACCAATGCCGAGCGACGCCACGAGCGCCGTCACCTCTACCCCGAGGTTGGCGAGGATGAGCAGGAACGCCACCGTGTAGACGATAATGCGCCCCACGAAGCCGACGGCCTGCATCGATGTCACCGCCGCCGGGTTGCCCTCCAGGTTGCGCTCGCGGTACTTCTTGAGGAACAGCGCGAACACCCGGTTGAACCAGACGACGGACTGCACCACCAGCAGCACCACGACGATCTGCCACGCGTGCGACTCCAGCCACGGGACGATGTCGGTCACCTGCGTGGCGACCCAGATGCCGACCGCCACGAGGAAGAGCCACGTCGTACCGCGCAAGAACTCGACGGCGTAGTCGTCGAACTCGTTGGGCGTCTTGGCCGCGCGCTTACCGAAGCGGCGGATGAGGAACTGGTTGGCCGCGCGCAAGGCACCAGATACGACCGCCACGACGGCGAAGAAGAGCCCCCATGTCGCCAGGGTCGTGTCCAAGACTTCCTGCTGGAGGATCGTCTCGTTGAGCACGTCGAGGACCTGCTCTTGCAAGGGGGCCATCGCAACGGCGGCCAGGGTGCTTGGGACGAACGCGTCGAGCATGGAGCGCGGCGGTGGGGGTCGGAGGCGCGGATCGGGGACGAGGGTGAAGCTAGCCACACCGCGGCTGGTTTCTCGGTCGGAGGCCGCCGCCGTGTATCTTTTCGCCTTCTTTACCCCCCTCGCTGCACCTGCCTGTGTCCGAAGCGCTTCCGTCCTCCCCGCTCGCCCCGCGCTCGGCCTCCGTCGAGCGGCACACCGCCGAGACGCGCGTGTCCGTCGAGCTGCACCTCGACCCCGACACCGATCGCGGCGACACGCCGGTGTACGACAACGCCACTGGCGTGGGCTTCCTCGACCACATGCTCGACCTGTTCGCGCGGCACGGGCGCTTCGGCCTTACCGTCCGCTGCGAGGGCGACCTCCACGTGGACGACCACCACACCGTCGAGGACGTGGGCATCACGCTAGGGCAGGCGTTCGCGCAGGCGCTCGGCGACAAGGCGTACGTCGCGCGCTACGGCCACGCGTACGTCCCGATGGACGAGGCGCTCGCCCGCGCCGTCGTGGACCTCTCGGGGCGGTTCTACCTCGTCTTCGATGCCACCTTCGACCGCGAGCGCGTTGGCGACCTCTCGACCGAGATGGTGCGGCACTTCTGGTACAGCTTCGCCGAGCAGGTGCGCTGCAACCTCCACCTCGCCGTGCTCTACGGAGACAACGACCACCACCGCATCGAGGCGGTGTTCAAAGCGGCAGCGCGCGCGCTGCGCGTGGCCGTTGCTCGCGATCCCGACGGCGATCGGCTGCCGAGCACCAAGGAGGCGCTCTGAGAGCCTGTTCACGAACGCAAGGTGAAGGGCTGCGAACGGCTCTGGACACCCCCTTCCGCGTTGCGCTGCATCGCCGATGCTGGCGCATCGCCTGCTTCACGCGCCTTGAAGGGTCCGCCCAGCGCTCGTTCTCGCCTGCTTCCTCCATTCATGAACAGGCTCTGAGCACGCGAAGCGCGGGTCGAGACAAAGCGATGTCTCGCCGCATCGTGCCGACGACGAACTCGCCGGAGAGAGAGGCCGGGCTGCTTTCTCCGAGCCGAGGAACTTGTCGCTTCGCACTCCTTTCACGGAAGCGCTTTTTTGTTTTCTCTAGCCTGCTTCTGCCATGCACCTCGCTCCTGAAAAGACCGCCGTCGTCCTCATCGAATACCAGAACGACTTCACCTCCGAGGGCGGCGCGCTCCACGGGGCCGTCAAGGACGTGATGGCCGACACCAACATGCTCGACAACACGAAGGCGCTCGTGGACCGGGCGCGTGAGGCCGGGGCGACGGTGATCCACGCGCCGATCTCGTTCGCTGAGGGCTACCCTGAGCTACCGCGCGAGCCCTACGGCATTCTCAAGGGCGTCGTGGACTCGAACGCCTTCCGGCGAGGCTCTTGGGGGGCCGAGATCATCGACGACCTTGCCCCGCAGGACGACGACATCGTGGTGCATGGCAAGGTCGGCCTCGACGCGTTCGCCTCGACCAACCTCGACTTCATCCTGCGCAGCCGTGGCTTCGAGAACGTCGTCCTCGGCGGCTTTCTCACCAACTGCTGCGTCGAGTCGACGATGCGCAGCGCCTACGAGAAGGGGTTCAACGTGGTCACGCTCACCGACTGCACCGCCGCCACGAGCGACGAGGAGCAGCGCGTGGCCGTGGCGCGCGACTACCCGATGTTCTCGCACCCGATGACCTCCACCGAGGTCGCCGACGCGCTAGAAGGCCAGGCCGAGGTCGCCGACGCCAGCAGGGGCTATTGAGAACGAAGGCTGTCAGTTGCGGGCTTTTGGTCTTGCAAACCGAAAGCCAGCAGCTCGCAGCTTTACTCGCCCGGGGTGAGGATGCGGATGTCGTAGGCACCCACCTCCTCGACGCCGTAGGTCGTCACGTCGACCTGCCACTGGCCACCGTCGCCATTGAGCGGGCCGATGCGGGAGAGGCGGTAGGCCCCGCCGTCACCGTAGTCGTCGTTGCGCCACATCTCGCCGCTCGGGCCGATGACGCGGAGGTAGCCGTCGAAGCCGAGCGCGCGGAGCTCGACGAAGAAGGGGCCGCTCGCGGGTGCGGTGACCGTCATCGAGTCGAAATACTCACCCTTGATCGACTGCTTGTCGGACGGGTCGAGGCGACCGGTCATCTCCTGCGCGACCTCGTAGGCCGTCGTGGAGACCGCCAGGGTGTAATCGCCCATCGCGTCGGCGGCATAGGCGCTCGCCCAGACGGTGTACGTGCCGCTCATCGTGGCCGGAAACTCGACCTGGGAGACGGCGGTGCTGCCCTCGAAGTCGTCGTTGTAGTATTCCTCCCCTGTGGGCCCGATCACGACGAGATAGGTGTCGAAGCTGTTGGCAGAGGTCTCCATGCGCACACGAACCTCGTCGCCCTCGTCGGCCTTGAAGGAATGCTCTTCGTAGAAGGCCCCGTTGTCGCGAGTCGGGTCGTCGGCGTCGAGAGAGCCGGAGAAGTCTTGAGCGGAGGCGGGCAGCGCCAGGAGGAGCGCGCAGAGCGCAGGGAGGAAGCGGGACATGGCTGGGGGCTCAGAAAGCAGATAGGATCGAAAACGCGTACAAAGCTACGCGCGGCCAGCGGTGAACGTGTGGCACCGCACTTATCGCGCACGACGAAGCCACAACGGATCACAGCACCCGTTCACAAGCTGGCTGCTTCCACCGGCGTCGGCGCGTCGTAGACCGTGAAGCCGACGGGGCGGCTACGAAGGCGTTGCCCGTCGGTCGTGACGGCACGCAATTCGACGGTGTGGCGACCGGGTGCAAGCGGCCATTCGGCTCCGGACCGTCGCCCGACGAGGCGCTCGCCGTTAAGCCACCACGTCACGTCGAGCAGGCCCTCCTCCGCGACCGCGCGGAGGGCGAGGCGCTGGTAGTCACGCCGCAGCACGGGGTCGAGGGCGAATACGGCACCGTCCTCGGGGAACTGCACGCGGAGGCGGTCCGAGGTGCGCAGCATGTCGGGTACCGCAGCCAAGTCGGCGTGGCTCACCGTCGGCGGAAGCGGCAGGTCGTGGGCCGCCATCCAGGCGTAATACTCCGGCGGGTGGACGACGAACAGGCGCTCCTCGACCGCGTCGGCAGGCGTCTCAGCGTCGGCCAGCAGCCCGGTCCGCGCATCGATCTGGACGTGGCGATGGACGGTGCAGGTGTCGGTGGGTACCGTGCCCGCCAGAAACACTTCGCGGCGGGCGGCGGGGCAAAACGCTCCGGGGAGGAAGCCGCTCGCCGGGCAGATCATCGCCTCGACGATCCCGTCGGGCCGCACGAAGTCGCCGCCCGGCCCCAGTGCTTCGAACGCCGCGTTCAGGAGCGGGGCCGCGCCCGAGACACCGCTCACCCAGCGCATCGGCGTGCCGTCGAAGTTGCCCGCCCACACCGCGACCGTGTGCGTGGGCGAGTAGCCGACCGCCCAGTTGTCGCGGTAGTCCTTCGAGGTGCCCGTCTTGACCGCGACGGGGAACGCCACCTCCAGCGCTGAGCCGCGCCCAAAGCCTGGCGCGCGGGCGGCGGGGTCGCGGAGGATGTCCGTGACGAGGTAGGCCACGTCCGCCGCAATCGGGCCGGGCTCGAACGAGGGTGCTGGCGCGTGCAGCGTGTCGCCGTCGGTGGTGATGGCGTAGGCGATGGGCTGCACCGTCGGGCGTGGGCCGCCGTTGGCCAGCCCCGCGTAGGCCTGCGCGAGTTCGAGCAGCGACACCTCGCCGTTGCCGAGCGTGAGGCCGACGCCGTAGTGGCTCGCGTCGCGCGTGAGCGAGGCCAGCCCGGCGCGGCGGTAGGTCGCCAGCACGCTCGCGGGCCCGAGTTCGTGGGCGAGCCGGACGGCAGGCACGTTGTAGGACGATGCCAGCGCCTCACGCAGCGGGACGGGGCCGTGGTACTGCCGGTCGTAGTTCTCCGGCACAAACGCCCCGCCCGCCTCGGCGATTTCGAGTTCGATGTCGGCGAGGATCGACGCCGGGGTGTAGCGCCGCGTGGCGAGCGCCTGCGCGTAGGTGAACGGCTTGACGGCGCTCCCCGGCTGGCGGCGCATCCGCACGCCGTCGTTCTGCCCAAGCGCGGCGGCGTTCCAGAAGTCGGCGCTCCCGAGGTAGGCGAGCACGCGCCCCGTCCGGTTTTCCAGCACCACAAGCGCCGCGTTGCCCACCTGGAAGTCGGCGAGCCTGGCGACGTGTGCCTTGGTCACGGCTTCGAGGTGCGCCTGGAGGTCCGCGTCGAGGGTGGTGCGGAGGTGGGCGAGGCTGTTGGCTATCGGCTGTTGGCTATCGGCGACGCTTCGTACGAAGTGCGGAGCCAGGGACGCAGCCCGCTGAGGTACCAGGTCGAGCGCGACGGCCTCGGCGCGGGTGCGTTCGTCGGGGGTGATCGCGCCCGTCGTCTCCATCGCCGCGAGGACGCGCTGCTGGCGGGCGCGGGCGGCGTCGGGGTAGCGGAAGGGGTCGTAGCCGCTCGGGCGCTGCGGGAGCCCGACGAGCAGCGCTGCCTCGGGCAGCGTGAGCGCGGACGCAGGCTTGCCGAAGAACGTCTGCGCCGCGGCTTCGATGCCGAACGCGTTGCGCCCGAACGGCGCGCGTTCGAGCCACAGTGCCAGGATGTTGTCCTTGGGGAGGTGGAGATCCAGCCGAAGGGCGAGGTGCGCCTCGGCGAGCTTGCCGAAAAAGCCGGTAGCCGTCGGCCCGCCGTCGGCGCGGAGGAAGCTGGCCACCTGCATCGGAATTGTTGAGGCCCCGCTCACCACGCGGCCTGCGCGGAGGTTGTCCCGGACGGCCCGCGCGACGGCCCGGAGGTCGATGCCCGGGTGGTCGTAGAAGCGCCGGTCCTCCGTCGCCACCAGCGCAGCGACGACGTATGGCGGCAGCGCACCCGGCTGACTCGGATCGAGCGTCACCGGCTGCCCGCGCCCGTCAGGCCGCACCTCCTGCAGCAGCGTCCCTGCGTGGTCGGTCACGCGCACGCTCACCACCTCGCCCCGCGCTAGCAGCCCCGCCGACGGCGGCACCGCCAGCGACGCCGCGAAGAGCAGCGCAGCGACGGCGAGAACGAGAATGAGACGACGGCGCACCAGCGGGTTTAGGTGTGTGAGTGTGTGGGAAAGTAGGGCACGTATTCCCTCGATCTCGCCCCATTGTCATCCCGAGCGAGTACCGCGAGTCGAGGGATCTGCGGGCTAGCGTTCGAGCTCTGCCGGCAGCATTGAGATGCACAGAGCTCCTTCGACTTCGGTCCTACGGACCTCCGCTCAGGATGACAAACCAGACTAATCCCACCGGTTGAAAATGACGTCTCCGAGCCTGTCGGGCTTCCAGTGCCGGAATTCCTGCAACTCGGCTTTGCCCAGGTGTACCAGATGCTCCGCCGAGGGACGAGTGTTTAGCAGTTCGGCGGACAGGATGGTATACGGGTGGTAGCGCGTTAACGCGGCTGCAAGTTCGGGGCAATCCAGGAATTCTGGGGGGCCGCCTAGCGGGTAGCGATCAGAGTAGGGTGCGAATCCGACGAAGGACGCCTGGAGATTGCAGAGTATGGCCTGGCGACGGTCTCTGTCGAGTTCAACGAGACCTACGTGGAAGTTGTGGACGCCACCTTCATACGCATTGACGCTTCGTATCACGCGTCCGCCGAGTTCGCGTAGGGCGATGTGACAGGCTTGGCGAAATACCTTCGGATCTGCCCGAGGTGCCTCACTCGATTCTGCTGGAGGTGGGTCACGGTAGAACCAAAACCCGGTCACGCCTTTGGGAAGCTGGAAGTCAGTCATCGTCCTCTTCAATCCTATGGTCCCCGAAGCTACCTTCTCGACGCTCGTAGCTCCACCCACCCACGCGTCGTCTCCATGTCTCAAGCCTCCGCGCAGCGCTTCACCACCCGCTGGGGGCTGCTGCTGAGTGTCCTCGGCATCGCCGTCGGGACGGGCAACATCTGGCGGTTTCCGCGCATCGCGGCGGCCAACGGCGGCGAGACGGGCGCAGGCGCGTTCCTCGTGGCGTGGGTGTCGTTCCTGCTGCTGTGGAGCATCCCACTCATCATCGCCGAGTACGCCCTCGGGCAGACGGGGCGCAAGGGCGTGATCGGGAGCTTCGCCAAGGTCGCGGGCGAGAAGTTCGCCTGGATGGGCGCGTTCGTGAGCTTTGTCGCCACGGCGATCATGTTCTACTACGCCGTGGTCGCGGGGTGGTGCGTCTACTACACCGGTTCGATGCTCACGTCCGACCTGCCGCTCTCGCTGGAGACGGCGCAGGCGTCGTGGGACGGCTTCCAGACGTCGGGGCTGCCGGTGCTCTTCCATGGCGTCGCGGTGCTGATCGGCGCGGCGGCGTGCTGGTGGGGCGTCTCGTCGATTGAGCGGGCGAACAAGGTGCTCGTCCCGACGCTGCTCGTGATCGTGGTGATCGCCGTGGTGCGCGCGCTCACGCTCGACGGCGCGGGCGCCGGGCTAGCCTACCTCTTCACCTTCGACGCGTCCGACCTCGCGAACCCGACGCTGTGGCTGGAGGCGCTCACGCAGAACGCCTGGGACACGGGCGCGGGCTGGGGGCTGATCCTGACGTACGCCGCCTACATGCGCAAGGAGCACGGCGTGGTCCGTAATGCCGTCCTCACGGGCGTCGGCAACAACACCGTCTCGCTCCTCGCCGCGACGATGATCTTCGGGACCGTCTTCGCCGTCCTCGGCGGGCAGGGCATGGACAACAGCGAGATCCTCGGCGTGATGCAGACGAGCGGCCCGGCTGGCACGGGCCTGACGTTCATCTGGATGCCGCAGCTCTTCGCCGCGATGCCCTTCGGCAAGCTCTTCGCGGTTGGCTTCTTCCTCGCGCTCGCCTTCGCGGCCACGAGTTCGCTGATCTCGATGATCGAGCTCGCCGTGCGCAACTGCGTCGACCTCGGGCTGCCGCGCCCAAAGGCGGTTCTCGGCGTCGCGGGCGTGGGCTTTGTGCTGGGCGTGCCGAGCGCGCTCAACCTGACGTTCTTCGCCAACCAGGACTTCGTGTGGGGCGTGGCGCTGATGCTCTCGGGCGCGTTCGTGGCGTTCGCCGCCGTGCGCTACGGCCCCGACCGCCTGCGCTCTGAACTGGCTGTCCCGTCCGACTGGCGCATCCCGGGCGTGTGGAGCGTGATGATGCGGGTTGTGGTGCCGCTGCAAGCCGTCGTGCTGCTCGGCTGGTGGCTGTGGCAAGCCGCAACCGCCTACTCGGACAACTGGCTCAACCCGCTCGAACCCTACAGCGCGATGACGTGCTTACTCCAGTGGGGCATCGTGCTTGCGGTGTTCATCGCGGCCAATCGCTGGCTCGCGCGGCGGAGTCTGGGGCACGCGTCCTCGCTTCAGTCTTGAAGGAATGCGACGAGCGCTTCGTTGACGGCCTCGGCGTGCTCCATGAAGAAGACGTGGCCACCCGGCAGCATCCGCGCGGTCGCGTGCGGGACGCGCTCGGCGAGGAGCGCCGCGTTGGCAGCGGGGACCACCGTGTCGTCTTGCCCGTGAAGGACCAACGTGGGGGCCACGATGCGGGCAGCGTCGGCCCAGCCGTCGAACGCGGAGGCAGCCTCGACCTGGCGCTGGTAGGCGTAGCCAGGCATCGGCTGCGCGAGCCGTCGCTGGACAAACCACGCGATCACGCTGGCGTGGGCCTCGTTCCAGGCCGCGCTGGCGAACAGGCGGTACGCCCGCCGGACGTGCGCCGCCACGTCGCCGTCGCGGTGCACCATCGCCGCGAACACGCTGGGGTCGGGCGGCACACCGCGCTTTCCGACGGAGGTGCAGAGGAGGCCCAGCCGGCTCAGCCGGTCGGGGTGCCGCACCGCGAACGCCTGCGCCACGAAGCCGCCCATGGACGCACCGATGATATGCGCGCGGTCGATGCCGAGGCCGTCGAGCAGTCCGGCCACGTCGTCGGCGAGGAGGGCGATGCTGTAAGGCGCGCGCGGCTTGTCGGAACGGCCCGCGCCCCGGTTGTCGAACGTGACGACGGGGCGATGCGCCGCGAGCGCCGCCACCTGAAAGACCCACAGCGTCGTGTCCGACCCCAGGCCACCGATGAGCACGACCGGCGTGGCGTCGCCCTGCTGGAGACCGTAACGCTTGGCGTGCAGCCGGATGCCGTTAGCCGGTACCCGCCGCTCGTCGTCGGGCGGCGGCAGCGTGATGGAGGAGGGCGCGTTCACGAGCGGGCTATGAGTCCTGAAGGAACGCGAGCACGCGCGCGTTGAAGGCGGCCGGCTGTTCGAGCATGACGAGGTGCCCGGCGTCGGGGATGAGCACGGCCTCGGCGTTCGGCAGCAGTTGGGTCGCGGCCTCGGCGATGGCGGCGGGCGTGCCGTTCGGGCGCATGAGCTGGTTCGGGATCAGCCCGTCGTCCGCGCCGAACACCACGAGCGTGGGCGCGGTGAGCGCGTGGAGGTCGTCGGCCACCGGCCCGTCGAGCATGCCCGCGATGCTGGCCGCGTTGGCGGCACAGTAGTCGACGAAGTCGGGGGCTGCCTTCACGGCGCTACGTTCCTCGACGATCCACGCGTGGCGCGCGTCCCACGTGGCGAAGTTCATCGCCGTCTGGAGCGCGATCTGGGCGCTGTCCGCGGCGCAGATGCGCTCGGGCGTCATGAAACCCTTCAGCATCAGACCCTGCTCGGCGGTGAACTCCTCAATGCCAGCCGGCGCAGCGAGCACGAGCCGCCGCACGCGCTCCGGGTGCGCCAGCGCCAACGTCATCGCGATCTGCCCGCCCATCGAGTGCCCGACGAGATCGACCGCACCGAGCCCGAGCGTGTCCAGCAAGCCGCCCACCGTCGCAGCGTAGTCCCCCATCGTGCCTGGCACGCCCTGCTTGCTCGATTTCCCGAAGCCGGGCAGATCGAGCGCGATCACGCGACGACCGGACGCCACGAGCGTGTCAATGTTGGCCCGCCAGAAGCTGAGGTTGCTGCCCAGCCCGTGCAAGAGCAAGACCGGCGGCACGTCTCCTTCGCCCAGGCCGCTGTCGTGGTACGCGACGGTGTACGCGCTCACGGCCGTCGTCGTCGTCGCCATCGGATAGGGCACGTCGGCGAACGTCAGCGAGTCGGGCGGCGCGGCGCGTAGACTGGAGGCAAACAGGAAGGGCAGCACGAGGGCGAGCAGGGCGAAGCGAGTGGAACGAGCCCCGCGTCGTGCAAATCGAGTTCCGAGCATGGGGAAGCGGGTCGGTGAAACGAGGAAACGGAGAGACGAGGCGAGAGGATCTCTGAACAACTGAAGCACCGACGTACCGAACTACCGCGCCTCTTCCCTCGCGCGAGCCTGGAGGTCACGCTTGAGGATCTTGCCGCTGTGGCCCTTCGGCAGCGCGTCCACAACACGAACGTGCGCGGGGACCTTGAAGCGGGCGAGGCGCGCGCGGGCGAACGCTGTGATCGTTTCGGCGTTGGGCGGCGCGTCGGGGTTTGTCGGGACAAGGAACGCCATCCCAGCCTCGCCCCACCTCGCGTCGGGCACGCCGACGACGGCCGCCTCGGCGACGCCCTCGTGCTCCACTAGCACCGCTTCGACTTCGGCCGGGTAGACGTTCTCGCCCCCGGAGATGTACATGTCCTTCTTGCGCCCGACGACGTAGACGTACTCCTCGTCGTCCACGCGCACGAGGTCGCCGGAGTGGAACCAGCCATCCTGGATGGCCTGCGCGGTGGCGTCGGGGTTGCGCCAGTAGCCCGGCGTCACGACCGGCCCGCGCATGAGCAATTCGCCCGGCTCGCCCGGCGGCACGTCCTGGCCCTCGTCGTCCACCACGCGGGTGTCGACGTAGAAGTTGGGGAAGCCGATCGAGCCGATCTTGCGTAGCGCGTCGCGCTCGGGCAGCGAGAAGCAGTTCACGCCGACCTCGGTCATGCCGAAGCCCTGGCGGATGGGCACGCCCTTCGCCTGCCACGTACGAATCAGCGGCGCGGGCATCGGCTCGCCGCCGACGATGGCGTAGCGCACCGTGCCGAGCGTGGCCGCATCGAACTCCGGCGACTGCGCCATCATCTGGAGCATCGTAGGGACGCCCCAGAGGATCGTGACGCCCGCGTCGTCGCAGAGGCGCAGCAGGCGGGCTGGATCGAAGCGGTCGAGCAGGTAGGTGGTCGCGCCGCGCTGGAGGAAGGGCGTCAGGAGGACGTTCCAGCCGCCGGTGTGGTAGAACGGCGCGGCGTTGAACGAGACGTCGGCCGTTGTGAGATCGAGGCGCAGCGCCGTGTTGGCCGCGTTCCAGGCGATCATCCCGTGCGAGATGATCGCGCCCTTCGGGCGCCCCGTCGTGCCGCTCGTGTAGAGCAGCATCAGCGGGTCGTCGGCGTCGCGGCGCACGCGAGGGGCCGGTGCGGCCGTGGCCCCTTCGGCGAGGAGCGCGGCGAGGCTCTCACCCTCCCCGCTGAGAGGCAGGCGGCGGGCTGGCGTCGTGAGCTGGGTGACGGTCTCGGCGTAGGCGCCGCTGTAGACGAGCAGCGCCGGATCGGCGTCGCTGGCGATGTAGTCCAGTTCCGGCGCGGCGAGGCGGAAGTTGAGCGGGACGAGCACGAACCCTGCGCGCTGCGCCGCGAAGAGCAGCAGCACGTGCTCGACGGTATTCTCGGCGAGGATCGCCACCCGGTCGCCAGGTGCGATGCCATACGCGTGTGCCAGCCCCGCTGCCAGCCGCTCGGCGAGCGCGTCGCACTGCGCGTAGGTGTACGCTGCGCCGGTCGGCTCCCAGACGAGGGCCGTGCGGTCGGGGTGGTAGAGCGCCACCCGGTCGAGCCAGTCGGTGCGGAAGGTCATGCAGGTCGTGGGTCGTGGGTCGGAGAAGCAAGCCGGTCTAGCGTGTCGTGTTAATCCTGCGCCCCCTCTTTACTCTTCACCCTTCACTCTTTGCCCGATCTCTCTAGTCGCCCAATGTCTTTTGCTTCTTAGGCTTCGTCAGCGCCACCGCCACCAGCGCCACGGCGGTCGAGGCGAAGAGCGCGAAGGTGGCCGGGACCGCGGGGTTGTTGTGGTACATCGTGATGCCGCCGTAGTAGGTCCCGAAGTGGACGACGAGCGCGGTCGCGGCGGCGGCGAAGGCCGCGCCCTTCGTCATGCGCGGGGCGAAGATGCCGAAGAGGATCGGCACGAACGTCGCCGAGAAGAGCCCGTAGACGCCGTTCTGCGCGAGGATCGCCACGGACAGGTTGGGCTCTACGATCTGACCGTACGAGATCAGCGCCACGACCGGCGCGAGCGCCAGCAGGAACCACTTGCTCAGCGCGATGCCGCGGCGGTTCATCGTGTCCTCGTCGAGCGAGCCGAGCCGCTGCGCGAGCGGGCGGTAGATGTCGTTCGTAAAGATCGTCGAGAGCGCGACCAGCAGCCCCTCCATCGTCGAGAAGCCTGCCGCGATCAGGCCCACCGCCACGACGGCGCGGAGGCCCGCCGAGAACCGCTCCACGAGGTAGGTCGGCACCACCTGGTCCGGCGGCATCCCGGCCGGGTCGGGCATCAGGATGCGCGCGTAGAGCCCGACGATCAGCACAGCGAAGAACACGAGCAGCACCACGAAGCCCGTCGCGAGGTAGGCGTTCACGTCGCGCTCGCTCTTGAGGTAGAGCGCCTTCGACATCACGTGCGGCTGCGTCACCACGGCGATGCCGATCACGAAGTTGGCGACGAGCACCTCGAAATAGTCGCGGAAGAGCAGGCTCTCGGGGTTGGTCGGCGCGGCGAGCACCGGCTCGATGGCACGGAGACGGTCAAGGAAGCCGCCGACCCCGTCGCTGAAGAACTCCAGACCCGACCCGATCAGGATGAGCGCCACCACAAACATGATGATCGCCTGCATCGAGTTGGTGAGCGTGTGCGCGCTCGCCCCGCCGAACATGATGTAGACGAGCGGGAAGACGATCACGATGCCCATCGCGGCGAGGACCGGCAGGCCAAGGACGCTCTGGAGCACGAGCGTCAGCCCGACGACGATCAGCACGAGGAACGTGATCAGCAGCAGGCTGATGACCGCGAAGAAGAGCGCGAGCCGCCAGTCGCCGTAGCGCTCGCCGATCCACTGCGGGACCGTCAGCGCGGTA
>JBCDFO010000017.1:0-26781 GCA_039177895.1 Bacteroidota bacterium | reverse complement strand
AGTCGCGCAAGGCGCTCTTCGACGGACGGCTCAGGCGGTTCCGGGCTCGGGGAGGCGGGCTCCATGGTCGGGATCGTAGGTGGGGAAGCGTAGAGGATGTGCGGAAGGTAGGGGTCGCTCAGCACTTCCACCGGATCTCCACATCGGCCTCCCGCGTGCATGGCCTCGAACGCCAACCCCGACGCCCATGACGCTGACCCACACCGCCCTCTTCGCCCTCGATGTCCCCGACGCCGGACGGCTCTACGTGCGGGTGGACGCGGGCGACGCCGAGCAGTGGGCGGCGCGCCTCCTCGAAGCGCCGGGCTACGCCACGGTGCCCGTCCGCCGCGGAGCCGCCGACGTGGTGCTCTGGGACACCGGCTCGGCGGGCACACCCGACACCGAGGCTCCCCTCGTGGCGCTCGTGGACGACGATGCCGCGGCGCGGTGGGCCTGGCAGGTCGGGGCCCGGACGCTCCTACCTGTGACCGTCGCGCCCGATGCGCTCGCTGCGGCCCTCGTGGCGACCTACCGGGGCCTCGTGGTCGTCGCCCCGCGCTTCGCCGACGTGGTACAGCGCGAAGACGTGGCCGACGACGGCCCCCCGCTGACGCCCCGCGAGCAGGAGGTGCTCACGCTCGTGGCGGAGGGCCTGCCCAACAAGCTCATCGCCGACCGCCTCGGCGTCTCGGACAACACGGCGAAGTTCCACGTGGCCTCGCTGCTGCGGAAGCTCGGCGCGCACTCCCGCACCGAGGCCGTCATCAAGGCCGCGCGGCTCGGCAAGCTGTCGATCTGAGGCCGTGGTGCCTCATCGATTTTGCGTGGCAGATCGCCGCTCAGCCGCACAGGGCAAGCAGCGCTGGGGCTGAACGAGGTAGTCAGTCGTCAGATGCTGGGAACCTGCTGGCACTCCACGCCTCGATCGCGTCGCTCAGTTCTTGCTTACCCTCTTGACGAAGGAAGTTGACGAGCCGGCCCGTTTCGTTCTGGACCACGTTCGCCGGGAACTCGCTCGCGACACGCTCCAGCAGCTGCCAGGAGGCGTCTCCGCCGTCCTCGTAGAACGACTTCTGGAGTCCGATCCGAGCCCGTCGCCGGGGCTGGTCCCAGCGTTGATAGTCCAGGAATCGGAGCGACCAGTGCTCATCCGGGAACAGATCCCCGATGAGCGACTCCGCGATGGAGAGCCCGTTGTTGCTGTTCGTGAAGTAGACGAACCCCGTTTTCGTGCTAGGGTAGGCGATGACGAACGAACGAAAGTCTCCGTTGTCCCCCCAGTGCCAGATGGCCGGGGCCTGGTCGCCTGCCTGCCGTCCCCACCCGAGCCCCCAGGACAGGTAGGACCACGTCTCGCTGTCACCCCAACCGCTCACCGGGGCCTGCTCCGAGAGCATCTCCCCGGCGAGGTCCTCCGGCAGGCCGTCTCCGGAGAGGACAGCCTGCACGAACGAGGCGTAGTCGGACGCCGTGGTGTGCAAGCTGGCGGCGGCGACCTCGTCGGACGGCTTGTTCTTCTCCATCACGCGGCCGAGCATATCATGCGGGACGGCCACGTTCTGCTCGTAGTCTGGCCGCCACACGAACGACGACTGGTCCATCCCGAGCGGGTCGAACACGTCCGCAGTGATGAGGTCATTCAGGCTCCTCCCCGTCTGCCTCTCAAGCATCTCGGCGAGGAAGACAAAGCCTTCTCCGGAGTAATTCCAGGCCGCGCCCGGATCGTGGTTGAGGGTGAGGGGCGTCCCTCCCCAGTTCGGAAGGCCCGACGTGTGACTCAGTACCATTCGGGCGGTGATCTGGGTGGCGCGCTGGTCGTGATCCAGGCGAGCATACCCCGCGTCGTCCCAAAGCGGAGCATCTAGGTCGACCGTCCCACGCGCCGCCAGCTTCAGCGTCAGGTAGGCGACGACGGGCTTGCTCAGCGAGGCCGCCTCGAACACCGTCTCGTCCGTCACGGCAGCTCCCGTGCCGACATCTCGCACGCCGAAGGCCCCGGTCCATGTCACGCTCCCATCTTCTATCAGGGCGGCGGACAGTCCCGGGATTCCAGCCTGGGTCATCAGGTCTGGGATCCGCTCTTCCACATTCCCTGCCCTCTGGCCGTAAGCAGGGACGGCCAGCACCAACAGGCCCAAAAGGGGCGCAATCAACGTCCGCATGGAAATCGATAGGAGAAACGCGTCGGCACAGCGGAGGCGGTTGCGGGAAGGGGTAGGCGGTGGCACAGCGTGATCGAGAGCGGTCATAGAGAGAGGGCGACGTCAAAGGATGAGCGCTGCAAGAGGCCGTAAGCCAGAGAGGTCTCAGAGGCGAGAGGGCTATCTCGAGCCTAGCCCTCACACAGGAGGGATGGATGCGTCCTCAAGGGGCCAAAACCCTGCCGCCTCTAGAAACCTCTCAGAAACGCCGATTCTTGGCGTACGACTGTGCTTAGACGCACATCTGGTGTGCGCTCTCACGTAGTGCCTTTTCGTCACGTAGCACATTAACTGTAACTATAACCTTCAATTACATGTAGAAACGGAGGCTATGCTGCGCCTGGGTATGAGGTATGCCGACCGTCTCCCACCAAACATGCGCGAGCGCGCCGTTGTGCGGGAGGCATTCGCCAACCATGTGCGTTCCGTTTGTTCTGTGAGAGCCCGGTCATGAATAGAGCGTTGACGTGGTCCACTTGACCGCCTCCCCATGAGCCACCGACCCTACTCTACCGACCTCACCGACGAGCAGTGGGCCATCGTCGCCCCCTTGCTCCCGCTGCCACGGCCTCGCGGACGCAGGCCCACCGCTGACCGCCGCCGCGTCCTCGA
Organism: Bacteroidota bacterium; assembly: GCA_039177895.1. GTDB lineage: Bacteria > Bacteroidota > Rhodothermia > Rhodothermales > Rubricoccaceae > JBCBEX01. The sequence continues at coordinate 23,986 of JBCDFO010000017.1, read as the reverse complement.
CGCCATCCTCTACCAGACCAAGAACGCCTGCACCTGGCGCGACCTCCCCCGCGACTTCCCCAACCACACCACCGTCTACCGCTATTTCGCGCGCTGGCGCGATGACGGCACGCTCGCAACGGTCTACGAGGCGCTGCACCGGCGCTGGCACCGCGAGGTCGGGCGTGATGAGAATCCCGGAGTCGTCGACAGCCCGCACGGTACTCGCCCTTTGCTGGATGGCTCCGTAACAGTGAGAACCAAGGCACCCGACAACACCCATGCCCACTTGATGCGCGTCAAGGACAACGCGCCCGCAGAGCGATTCGGCGAGGACGTGTGACGCCTAGCCACCGTATCTCGCCTTTGTCATGCTCTTTGTCATGCTGAACTCGATTCAGCATCTCAGCGGAGCCCCGGAACGTCGAGGTCGTCAGAGATCCTGAACCAAGTTTAGGATGACATGCTAATGATCTTTGACGGGCATACCGATTTCAGGCCAGGATAGGCCTCTGGAGGATAGTTCCGGCCCATACCACATGACCCCAACTGCTCCTAGCATTTGCTCTTGATAATACAGCCCGATCTCTGCTCTACGTACTGTATCGGATAATACAATCCGATTAGCAGGCTCTCCGCTGTAGGGATAGTTTCTACACCGGTACGACTGAGGGTATAGCGACCTCATTTGGTGAAAAGGCCCTCCTTTGCTGTGGAGCCTATCCCCTGAGACTAGAGGACTATCGTCAAGCACATACACTCCCGCATACGCAACCGTGTCCCCAATTATTTTATATGTAGCCTCTGGATCGGAGAATATCCAGCTTACGCTTCCAGCTAGCGATTCGATGTAGTCTGGCTCTCCAAGGTTTGCCTTGAGCGAATCTGGCGTGGTCCATAACCCCACCCCGTCGATGCTCCAACCCTCTGTAGAGACGACATCGTACGCGTACCCGCCGCTCTCCAGTAGCTCTGCGCATTCGAGGTATTGCTCGCTTGTCGAGGGTTCGCATCCTACAAGCAAGAGAAGGACGGCTGAGTAGAGGAACCAGTGCTTCAAGACCCCCTCTCTCGGAAGGTAACCGCATCCATGTCGAGTGGCGTAACGGGTCCGCTGTCCAGGCCCTCACGCACCGTCCCGCAGAGGCGTTCGAGCCTCGTCAGGCAGGCGTTGATCTGGGTATCGATGCCCACCTGCTCGCTAGCGGGCAGCGCTTGCAGGCGTTCGACAGCCACGTGCCTCTCGTGGGTCATCGCGTCGGACATGAGCAAAGGGGTTGAGCGACAGTCCGCATGATACTCGCCCTTTGCTAGATGGCTCTATAACCGTGACAAACGAGACATCTGACGCTATCCGCACCCACCTGATGCGCGTCAAGGACGAGGCGCTCGCGGAGCGATTCGGCGAGGACGTGTGACGCCGTACTCCTCCTTCTTCCGACGACCGGCCTCTCAGAATTTCCCGCTATTGACCGTCTCCTCGGGCGGCGGCACAGGCTCGGCGTTGTCCCAGTGCTCCACGATGCGCCCGTCCGCCAGACGGAAGAGGTCCACCTGCGCATAGGGCCGCCCAGCCCACGTCGCGCGGCAGAGCGTAGCGACGAAGTTGCCCCGCCCGACAAGCAGCACGATCTCGTCGTACCACAGCGGGCGGTCGGGCGCGGTGAGCAGCGCCTCGAACGCAGCGCGGCCGTCAGGCACCTGGGCGTTGTGCTGGATGTAGTCCCCGGCGATGTAAGCAGCGGCGTTCGTAGCATCGCCGCCGCGCATGAGCAGGTCCTCGATCATCGCGCGGACGAGCGCCTTGTTGGCGTCGGTCTGGTCGAGGTCACTGATCTCCGTCGGGCCATCGACCGACGTGTGGCCGGAGGGCGTCTGGGCCGTGAAGGGCGCGATCACATCCCAGTGCTCGATAATCTTGTCGTTGGCGTCGGTGTCAAAGAAGTCGGTGGTGACCCACTCAGCGTCGCCGTCGTTGAGGCTTTGGTAGGCGTGGACGAAGACGTACGGCCCGTCCTCGAAGCCGCGCACGATCTGGATGTCGCGCTTCGGGTTGCGCGCGATGAAGGGCTCGAAGAATTCGACGAAGCCCTCGACGCCGTCGCGGACGCCGGTGGAGTGCTGGGTGTAGCGCGCGCCGGTGTAGCGCGTGACGGCGGCGCGGGCGTTGCCGTCGCGGATGCCTTCGAGGTAGAGCGCCTTGACGTTGGCGAGCTTCTGGGACATAGAACGTGGAACTGAAGGCTGCTGAGTGTAGCGGTGCACCTCGAACGCGTTTGCGCTCGCGCTGCGCTAGCTGCCCGACACGGTGCGGTATAGCGGTATTCAGCGGCGTTGAGAGGCCGCCGAAGGAGTTCTCCCCCTGGTCAGGGGGAGACAGAGGGGGTTGCCGACCGAAGCTCGATAATCGACCACCCCCAGCCCCTCCCTCGCGAACGCGGGGGAGGGGAGCTATCAAGGTCTATGCATTCTGCTGTAGTGCTTCATCTGCATCGTTTCGGGCTGGAGGCGGGCCATGAACTCTGCCGCGGCCGGGGCTTCGGCGAAGCCCGCCATCGACGCCTCGGCATCCTCGACGGAGCGCCAGTGAACGACGACGAGCCACTCGCCCTCGCCGCTCGCCGCCGACATGCGTGCAAGGAAGCCCGGCTGCTGCGAGACGTGCTGTGCCTCGACGGCCTGGTCGTACGGGTGGAACACCGCAGGCGTGACGCCAGGGTTGAGCAGGAACGTGGCGACTTCGATAACCATGACAATCTCTACGTGTTGATGTGGGGGGAGTGCGTCGCAGACGGAGCAATGCGCCTTGATGCGGTGGTGCCCGCGTACATGGGTGCTGTGCTTCAGCACTGCCGCGGTTCAGGGCGAACTGAACCACGGAGGTACTGAACCACTGATCCACGGACGCTAGAAGCCAAACTTGCCGTTGTCGTTTTGCCACGTGGATTCGGGCGCGATCGTCTCGATCACGTCCCAGTGCTCCACGATCCGGCCGTCTTCGAGGCGGAAGAGGTCGTAGAACGAGGTCGGCTCGCCGGTGCCGAAGCGGCCCTCGCTGACGGCGAGCACGAAGTTGCCCTCGCCGAGGACCGTGTGCAGCGTGTCGTACTCCATGACGAGGCCGTTCTCGGTGAAGTACTGCAGCGCCGCGCCCAGCCCGTCGAGCCCGTCGGCGACCGCAGGGTTGTGCTGGTGGTAGGTCGTCGGGTTGACGAACGAGGTGAGGTCGCTCGTGTCGCCGCCCATGAGCACCCTCTCGACGAAGGAGCGGACGTGGGCCTTGTTCGCGTTCGTCTGGTCGAGGTCAGTCACCTCGGTGGGCCCATCGATCTGGGTGCGCCCGCTCGGGTTGGGCGGCTGCACCTCGATGAGGTTGTCCCAGTGCTCGACGATGAGGCCGTTTTCGAAGCGGAAGATGTCGAAGCCGATCTTGGGGCCGAAGAAGTCATACTCGGTGTGCGTGAAGACGAAATCGCCGTCTTCGAACGCGCGCACGACGCGGGCCTTGAAGCCGCCCTCGGGCGCGTTCTGCATCACCGCGCCGAAGCCTTCGAAGCCGTCGGCCACGCCGAGGTTGTGCTGAATGTACGTCTCGGGGTTGATGTAGCTGATCGCCTCAGGATCGCCAGTTTCCAGGCTTTCGAGGACGGCGACGGCTTTTGCTTTGTTGGTCATGGGTTCAGGTTCAGTGTCAGAAGTGCGGGAAGGCACCTCGGGCTGGCAGGCCCCGAGCAGAAGCGTCACCGCGACGAGCGTGAGAGCAAGGCGAAGCATGAGCGAAGGGGTGAGGCTGCTAGCGTTCAGGATCGTAGCGTGCGCGAGTCACAGCGCTGCGTGCGAGTGCGGTAAAGCTGGGACTGTACCCACCTGATTCAAAAGGTGAGGGTTTGACAAACCATGGTCATTTTTTGACACGCTGCACTGTGTGTGGTCATGTGCTCTATGGCTTTCCGCTTGCCTCGCTGTCCTCGTCGGGCTAGACTCGCGTGGCGGGCCTCATAGTCTTGGCCTCCACGTCCCGCCTGCCCTTGCGACGCAGACGCCACACAACGTACTCATGCCCCCCTCGTCTCCCACCCCGACGCATCCGATCCAGCGGGTGTCGTTTCACCACTCGGCCGGGCTGAGCAGCGCGGTGGACATGACGCACCTGTCCGAACTGCGTGCGCGTGAGATGGACCACTCGCCCTACGCGCCGACTCGGCTTGCCTTTCACCTCGTCCAGTTCGTAACCGAGGGCCACGGGACGCACTGGGTCGACTTCGAGCCGATCACGCTCCGCGCAGGCGATCTGCTGCACATCCGCCCCGACCAAGTGCACGCCTTCGATGCGGACGCGCGCCACGAGGCCCGGCTCCTGATGTTCCTGCCCGACGCGCTCCGGCAGACCCACCTCTTCAGCGCTCGCCTGAGGCGGCTCGACCGGGTCGTGCGGCCGGAGGCAGGCGACTTCCGGCTACTCGTCCAGTTGCTCGAGTACCTCGGCCACCTCAACGCTGAGGCCGTGGAGCTGCAGCCTGACGCGGTGGCCCCCCACGTTCTCGGTGGGCTGATGGCGGGGCTCACCAGCCTCCTGGTCGCACAGGAGCCGGCCGTCGACGTGACCACGCAGCGCTACGAGGCATTGACTCGTGCCTTCGAGATGCACCTCGACGCCCACCTGGCGACCTCCCGCAGCCCAGCGTGGTATGCCGCCGCGCTCGACACAACGCCCCGCACGCTCGCCCGGGCCTGCCATCGGACGCGCGGCCAAGCTCCGAAGCGTCTCATCGACCTCCGCGTTGGACTGGAGGCCCGGCGGCTCCTCGCTACTACGTCCGACACCGTCGAGGCCATCGGCCTTGCGCTCGGCTTCTCGGAAGCGACCAATTTCGTGAAGTTCTTCAAGCGCGTCGGGACGATGACGCCCGAAGCGTTCCGCCAATCCCAGAAATAACGTGTCTTGATCCTGTCTGCAAACGAGCAGGCCGCCGCTCAGAACGTGCGCCCGAAGCGGAAGAGGAGGCGCGGTCGGCCTGCGAACGCTTCGCCCGCGAGCACGAGTTCGGCGGGGCCGGCTAGCGTGAGCATGCCTGCCGACACCGCGTAGCCGACGCGGTAGTCGTTCCCGCCGATGGCGATCCGGTCGCCGGCCCAGCCCGCGTCGACGAGCCCGCGCAGAATCACACCGCGCGGGACCTCGACCTGCACGCCGGCAGCACCCACCAAAGCATCCTCGCCCGCCAGCTCCTGGTCCTGCGCCCCGTAGAGCGGGTAGAAGCGCCCGGGCAGCAGGCTCGGCACCTCGATGCCACCGAGGTAGGCGCGCTGGTCGTCCGTCGGCGTGCCCCACGCCTGTACGACCGCGCCGCGTCCCAGCAGCGACACCTGCGGCGACAGCGGGACGACCGCTTCCCCACTGAGGGCGACCCGTTGGAACGTTGCGCCGGTGCCTGGTGCCCAGTCGGCGAAGGCGAAGGCATACACGCCGCGCCGGGTGTAGTTGGGCCGGTCCCGCGTGTCGGCGACCGCGAAGCCCGAGAGCGACAGGTAGGTCTCAGCGGTCGCCTCCAGCGAGTCCACGCCGACGGTGGGCGAGCTGCGCACGTACGTCAGCGACGGTCCCACGCCCGTGAGCACGTCCCCGAAGAGCGTCGGCCCGGCGTAGAGGCCCGCGTTGAGCAATTGCCCGGTGCCCGCCGCGATGGCTCGGTCGCCGCCCGCGAAGAAGTTGAGCGGGAGGCGGAGGTAGCTACCGAGCCCGGCCACAGTCCACGGCACGGTGCCGCCGAAACCCGCGAGGTAGCGCGCCTGGAGCTGCGTCTGGTCGCCGAGGCGCACCTCCATCTGGGTCACGCTGCCGAAGACGAGCCGGTTGCGCAGCGTCAGCTCGAAGAGCAGCGCCGCCCCGTATTCGGTGTCGTAGCGGAAGCCGAAGCCGAGCCGGTCCCGGTTTTCCGGCCGCGCGTCGATGGTGAGCACCACCCCGCCGCGTTCGCCCTCGTCGAGCTGGTAGGTGATGAGCTGGAAGAAGCCCGTGGCGTAGAGCTGGGCGATGGCCTGGTCGAGGTCGTCGGGGCCGACAGGGCCGCGGCCGAGCGTCTCCTCCAGGCCCCGGCGCAGCACGCGCGCCTCGACGTCCGCCACGCCCGTCACCTCCACGCGCTCGACGCGACGCGGGGCGATCTCCGGTGGCGGTGGGCGTCGAAGCTCGGGGTTGCCCAGCCGAGCTGCGAGGGCGTCTAGCGCCGGGCGCTGCGCCTCGGCAGCGACGACGCCCCGCTCGACCCACTCCACGCCCGCGTCGAAGTCGAACGACGACAGCCCGTTCACGTCGGGGTCGATGACGAGGTCGCAGCGCGCGCGCTGGGCGACGAGTTCGCGGTCGGCGGCGTAGAAGGCGGCGTCCACGAGGATGTTGAGGAACGTCGTCTCCGCGGCGGCGGTCGTGTCTGCCGCAGAGACATCGACGCAGATCAGCACGTCGGCCCCGAGCGCCTCGGCGTCCTCGACGGGGAGGTTGCGCGCGAAGCCGCCGTCAATGTAGCGCCGCGCTCCGATTTCGACGGGCTCGAAGAGCGAGGGGAGCGACATCGAGCCGCGCACGGCGAGCGGGAGCAGCCCTGCGTCGAGGCGAACGCCGTCGCCGGTCTCGGCGTCCACGACGACGGTGGCGAAGGGGCGCGGGAACGCCCGGAAGTCGCGCTCCGTGGCGACGGGCCACGTCAGCCGCTGCAGCAGCGCCAGGATGCGCTGGCCTGCGACGAGCCCCGTCGGCAGCGCCACCGCGCCGTCCTCGATCGGCAGCGCGAGGACCGTCCGGCCCTCGCTCAGGCGGCGGCTCAGCCCCGTCTCGCGGCGGTCAACGGCGTCGGTAAAGAGCCCCGTCCAGTCGCGCGAGGTCACGATGGCCTCCATCTGGTCGGGCGTGTAGCCGATGGCGTAGAGGCTACCCACGATGGCCCCCATGCTGGTGCCCGCCACCACGTCCACGGGGATGCCCGCGTCTTCGAGCACGCGGATCGCGCCGATGTGGGCGATGCCCTTCGCCGAGCCGCCCGAGAGCACGAGCCCAACGGTCGGGCGCTCCGCAGTCTGGGGCCCCGCGTTCTGGGCAGAGACGCTGGGAAGCACGAGCAAGACAAGGAGGGCGGTCAGGCAGCGCATCGGCGGGGATCAACAGCATGGAGCACAATCCGGCTTCCGTTCCAACCTACGCCGGAGTGTCCAACCCTGACAGGCGCTCGGCCTCTTCTCGATCTAGAACGAAGAGACGGACCGACACCGAAATCCGCCGCGCCGCAGCAAAACGGGCGCGAGACTGTCGAGCATGGGAGCCGCTGGCGTTTCTTGCGGGCCACCACCTCGTCGTGCCATGCTACGTCTCGTCTGCTCGCTGCTCCGCCTATGATCGAGCTCCTATGGATCTGCGCGGCGTTCGTGCTGGGCTTCGTGGCCCGCCAGATGCACCTGCCGCCGCTGATCGGCTACCTGGTGACGGGCTTTCTGCTATACACGGTGGGCTTCGTCAACGGCCCCATCATCCAGCAGTTTGCCGACCTCGGAGTGACGCTGCTGCTGTTCACCATCGGGCTGAAGCTGCGCGTCCGGGGGTTGCTGCGGCCGCACGTGTGGGGCGTGGGCGTCGTCCACATGGGGCTCGTGACCGTCCTGATCGGGCTGGTGCTCGTTGGGCTCTCGCTGGTGCTGCCAGGGATCGCGCTGCTGGGCGACTTCACTGTCACTACCGCGCTTCTGCTCGGCTTTGCGCTGAGCTATTCGAGCACGGTGTTCGCGGTCAAGGTGCTGGAGGACAAGGGCGAGATGGGCACCATCTACGGGCAGGCCGCCATCGGCATCCTGATCATCCAGGACCTCGTGGCGGTGGTGTTTCTGGCGGTGTCGGCGGGCAAGACGCCGACGCTCTGGGCCCCGCTGTTGCTGGTAGCGCTGGTGCCGCTGCGCTGGGCGCTGCTCCGCATTATGCACCGAGCCGGCCACGAGGAGCTGCTCATCCTGTTTGGGCTGTCCCTGGCGGTGGGCAGCTACGAGGGCTTTGAGCTAGTCGGGATCAAAGGCGACCTGGGGGCGCTGATCGTAGGCGCGATGCTGGCTGGCGACGCTAAGGCCAGCGAGCTAGCGAAGAGGCTGCTGGGCTTCAAGGACTTCTTCCTCGTCGGCTTCTTTATCAGCATCGGACTCAACGGCATCCCCACGGCCGAGGCCGTATTGGTCGCCGTGCTGCTGGTCGTGCTGGTGCCCGTGAAGTCGCTGCTGTTCTTCGATCTGTTTACCCGCTTTCGCCTGCGGAGCCGGAGTTCGTTCCTCGCCACGCTGAGCCTGTCGAACTACAGCGAGTTCGGGCTGATCATCGCCGTGGTGGCGGTGTCGGCGGGGTGGGTCGCCGAGGCGTGGCTGCTCACGATTGCGCTGGCGCTGGCGCTGTCGTTTGTGCTGGCGGCGCCCCTCAACCTGACGGCCCACGCCCTCTACGACCGGATCCACGCATGGCTCAACCGCTTCCAGCGCCCTACGCGGCTGCCTGAAGAGGAAGAGGTCGTCATCGGCGACGCCACGGTGCTGGTGTTCGGGATGGGACGCGTGGGCAGCGGGGCCTACGACTACCTGCAGGGGCACAGCCAGGAGCGCGTGCTGGGCCTCGATATGGACGGCACCACCGTGGCTCAGCAGCAGGAGCACGGCCGCGCCGCCATTCAGGCCAGCGCCCTCGACTCCGACTTCTGGGATCGCCTGCAGCTCGACCACAGCGCGGTGCACCTAGTGATGCTGGCGATGCCCCAGCTGGAGGAGAACCTCTTTGCGGCGGAGAAGCTGAGCAGCCTGGGCTACGGAGGCCGGATCGCCGCCATCGTGAAGTACGGCGAAGACCGAGACGCCCTCCAGGCCGCCGGCGTCGATCACATCTACAACTTCTACACCGAGGCCGGCGCAGGCTTCGCAGCCGACGCCTTCGAAGCGTTGGCCACGTAGGGAGCCGAGCGCAACCGGGCTGTGCTCCAGCGGCGAGAAGGAAACGGCGGCTACCCCATACGCCGAACGACATAACTCTCGCACGCCGTCAAGATAGTTCTGCTGGCGACGACCTTCTCGGGGACAGCGAGGGCTCGGCGTGGTCCCTGTGCTCCACGATGCGGCTTTCGACCAGAGGAGAGGTAGCAGGTGGCCGCGCAGCCGTAGCACACTGACGACTAGCGGGTGTGGCCGAGCAACGTAGGCACCATCGCCGGGACGAAGCAAGGACGTCCGCGCGTGCTATCGGCCTGCAGCGATGGGTTATCCCGCACGGCGAATACTGGGTAGGACAATTTTGCTGAATGCGAAGTGGCCTTGCGCAGATCGGAGTATAGCTCTCAGTATAAATGTTATCACTCCGAGCGCGACTGCCGGAAGCAAAAGCGAGTCAAACTCAAGCAGTATTTGACTATCTCTGAACAGGTTGCCAACCCTAGCACTGCTAAATGATCCTATCGAATAATCCAAGAATAAACTTGTCAGCATTGCAGCGAATACGCTATTAGGTAAAACAGGGCTAATCAAAAGCCTCTCAACTGCATCCTTGGCCAAGCTTCTTATTGGCCTGTGCCTTTGCTTCTCAGGCAGGTCGAACACAGACCTGAAAACATATATAGATACCAATACTCCGACCATCACGATAGTCCTCGACATCTGTATTCCAAATATAATTGGAAGGAGAAAGAACAAGGCAAGAGCCGAGGGAATTGCCGCATGAAGCACAATTGTGGCCACACTCTTAGCTTTGCGCACATCCCGACTACCCAGACCTGCGAATAAGCCCAATCCATATGTGACTCCGATACCCACTACGAGTGCAATGGACATACACACCACTACTTCGCTTGTAGTACCCAATAGTGCGAATTGAAAGCTCTGATCCAAGATAGACCAAATATCCAAAGTATTCACTGCGAATTGTCTAAGTGGATCTAATCTAAAAAGAAGAGACATCAGTAGAAATGCTCCGGCACTACCAACACATAACCCAAGCAGTTCTCGTCGCGACTCTTCGGGAGTTGGCAGCGACTCTATAGAAGCTTCGGGCAAACTTGCCTTACGCGCACGTGCACTTAGCCAGGACAAAACATCATCCCGCACCCTTTCACCAAGTTCGGCAGGAGAATTGAAAGGTGACGCCCTGAAGTATCCGTTTGTAAAATCTGTAACCTTTGCTTCGAATGCGTATTCCCTTGGCTCTCTTGATCCCACCCCCTTTACGTATACCAATATTTTAGATGGATCTGACTCCCTAGCCGTATTGTACTCAAGCTCGGTCACAGAAATGTCGAGGTCCGGAATGACCCATCCATACCTTTCCCCAATGATGAGTACCATCACATCGCAGTTCTCGGCCATGCCTACACAGACATCATAGGACGAGGCAGCAACCGACCCGCTTGTCTCTGAGCGAAAGCGATGCAGACCAATCTCTCCGACTGCATCGGCTACCGCTTTCCGCTCTTCTCGTAGGTCTTGCACCGTAGAGCTAATCATCACCCTAGCCTTGTCTTGCATCTAGTTCAAGCTTGAGGGTGCGAGATATGGCGTAGCAGATGGCGTCTCACCCGCGAGGAGCAACGACCGCTAGCGGTGATTCAAAGCGCAGGACACGCCAGAGGCCAAACAGCGCGAGGACGCTAGAGCCCTTCGTCGGCGTGCAGCCGCGGATTATTCGGCACTTGGCTGGTTTCTCCTGCCAACTATCCCTGAGTCGTGATCAATTATGACTTGCCTAAGTTCTTTGAGTATTTGCTCTCTATCTGGTGCATCAGCCATGAGGTCCACTCTCAGAGCATCCAGACGACTCCGAGTTGACCTGTTCGTTATCCATTTCCGCTCGAAGCCACCGCCAGCCGACAATGCCGCCAGAACAGCAGCAACCAGCGCAAGGATTGCGATTGCCGCATCTTTGTTTTCCCACATTCCGCCAAGTGCTTCCGACTGGGCGATTGCGGCAACCCAGACGCTGATGATGGCTGCGCCAACAGTCGAAGCATGGTGGAAGAAGCTCCAGGCTCTCTGACCTTTGAGGTGGAGGTCTCGGCGCTCCTCGATTTCGTGTCTTAGATCATCCATGCTGGCAAGATAGGTTGGTGCCACACAACATCTTACTATACCGAACGTATTCAGCATAGCGCGCACACGGGGTATACGCAAAGGTGGTACGGTGTCTAGGGGGCACTGTCTTTTCTAGCGCCTGAGCGTTTCATGACGGCTCCTAGGTTATCGTTCTCTTCTCGATAATACGCACCGCCGTGCCTGCGCAACAGCCGAAACTCCTTCACGAAGTCCGCCTCGTCTGCCGCACCTGCTACCTTAGCCACTCGCTCAGAACGTGCCGCTGTTGACGGTCACCTCGGGCGGCGGCACGGGCTCGGCGGTGTCCCCGTACTCCCCGATGCGCCCGTGCTCCAGGCCATAGAGGTCGGCTTGGGCATTGACCCGCACCTCCCACGTTGCGCGGCAGCGCGTGGCACCGCAGCAAATCCGGCGTGAGACTGTTGGGCATGGGGGGCGCTATCGTTTCTTGCAGACGATGCCCCACTAGCCTCGCCGTGCCATGCTGCGCCTCGCCTGCTCGCTCGCCCTCCTGACCACGCTCCTCGTTCTCGTCGGCTGTGGCGATGGGACGGGCGACCCGGACGCACCGCTCTCGTTCGCATCGGAGTTGGTGGCGCTGGAGACGCCGGCGGGCGTGACGGGCTTCGTGCCGACGCTGGAGGGGCCGCTGCGCGTGCTGAGCGCGTCGCCCTTCGGCGCGATGGCGGGGCAGGCGCCCAACCAGGCGATCTCGGTGACGTTCAGCCGCCCGATGGTACCGCTCGGACGCACGCCGGAGCCCGCCGCTGACGTGCTCACGCTGCGCGGGCCGGACGGCCCGGTGCCAGGCACGCTCCGCTGGCAGGGCACGCAGACGCTCGTCTTCCAGCCTGACAGCCTCGTTCCCGCGACGAACTACACCGCGATGCTCGCGGCGGGGCTCGCCAGTGTCGAGGAGGAAGCGCTCGCGAACCCGTACACCTGGACGTTCGAGACGCCGCGTCCGGTGCTGGTGGGCTCCGAGCCGTCGCGCGGCGCGCAGTTCGCGGACCCGGGCGAGCCGATCCAACTCTTCTTCAGCCTCCCCGTCCGGGCCGACCGCGTGCGGCGCTTCATCGAACTAAGGCGCGACGGCAGCACCTCGCTGGGCGTCAGCGTCACGCAGGCGGGCGACTCGTCGGTGGTAGTGTCGCCGACCCGAGACATGGCGAAGGGCGCGGCCTACCGGGTGCGGGTCTCGACCGAGATGCCCGCGGCGGTTGGGACGCTTGGCATCGCCGAGGCCGTCGAGTTCAATTTTCGGACGTACGGTGACTTCGGGCTGCGCAGCGTCGGGCAGCGGTACCGCAACGAGCCGTATGCGCCGGACCGGGCGCTCACGCTCACCTTCTCGACGCCCGTTCGCTTCGAGGCGCTGCGCCAGGCGATGTCGTTCAGCCCCGCCGTCGAGCTTCCGGCGGGCATCGAAGCGCGCGACGCCGTCGAGAGCACCGAGCACAGCCTGCGCCTCCCGCTCGACCCCGAGACGCAGTACACGCTCACGCTCGACGACAGCCTCCGCGACGTCTTCGGTCAGCGCATCGGCAACCGGGTGAGCGTCTTCCGCACCGCCGCGCTCACGCCGACGCTGCGCATGCCGACGGGCCTCCTCGTCATCGAGGCCGACCGCGACCGCGCGGTGCCGCTGCGCGTGACCAACATCGACGCGGTGAACGTCGGCTTCGAGCGCTTCGAGCCCGCCGACCTGATCCGCAAGCTGCCCGCGTACGACGACCGCCACTGGTACGGCCCCTTCCCGGAGGACTACGAGGAGCCGGAGCCCGTCGCCGCCAGCCGCCGCGTGCCGCTCACCATCGACCGCAACCGCCCGACCTACGTCCCGCTCGCCCTCGACTCGCTCCTCGACGGGGAGAACGGAGGAATCGTAGGGGTCCACCTCCGCTATCAGCAGGGCGGCGACGAACGGGTGCGCGTCGCGCTCGCGCAGGTGACCACCCTCGGGCTGACGGCCAAGTTCTCGCCGCACCAGAACCTCTTCTTCGTCACCACGCTCGCCGACGCGCAGCCCGTCGAGGGCGCGGCCGTCACGGTCTACGACGACGCGGGTACCGAACTTTGGCAGGGCACCTCGAACGCACGCGGCATCGTGCAGTCGCCGGGGTGGGCGGCGCTCGGGCTGGAGAAGCGCGAGCGCTGGGAGACGCCGGTGCAGTACGCCTTCGTGGAGCACGAGGGCCAGGTCGCCTTCACGTCGAGCCGTTTCGACGACGGCATCGAGCCGTACCGCTTCGACATCGACCTGGACTGGAGCCCAGAGCCGCTGACCTACGCCGGGACGGTGTTCTCGGACCGCGGCCTCTACCGCGCGGGCGAGACGGCGCACCTCAAGGGCATCCTGCGCGGGCGCACCGACGGCGACTGGTCGACGTTCACGGATAGCATCCGCGTGCTTGTGACGGATTCGCGCGACGAGGTCGTGGTGGACCGCCGCCTACAGCCGAGCAACTACGGCAGCTTCGACCTCACCTACCTCGCGCCGACCGACGCCAGCCTCGGCGTCTACCGGGTGCGCGTCGTCCGTGCTGACGATGAGGAAGCCGAGGAACGGGAGTCGTGGCAGGAGGGCGACCTCGCCCAGGGCACCTTCCGTGTCGACGCTTTCCGCACGGCCACCTTCGCCGTGGACGCCGTGCCCGCTGCCCGTGCTTTCGTGGCGGGCGACTTCTTCGAGGGGACGGTCACGGGCCGCTACCTCTTCGGCGCGGCGATGGGCGGGCAGCCGCTCCGCTACCGCCTCGTCCAGCAGAACGGCCGCTACACGCCGCCTGGCTACGACGCCTACCGCTTCGGCATTGCGCGGGGCTACTACAGCCTCTACGAGACGCTCGCCCAAGGCGACACCGTCCTTACCGCCGACGGCACGAAGCAACTCCGCGTCCCGCTCCCCGGCAACGAGCGTGGCGCGCCCGCCTCGCTCCAGTTCTCGGCGACCGTCACCGACCCGAGCCGCCAGGAGCAGTCCGACCAGGCCGCCGTCACGCTGCACCCCGGCCTGTTCTATATCGGCCTCAAGCCTGAGACGACGTTCCTCGACCTGAGCCGCGACCAGGTGATGGCGCTCGACGTCGCGACCGTCGATCCGAACGGCGCACCCGTGGGTGCAGAGAACCTCACCGTCGAACTCATCCGGCAGCAGTGGAACTCCGTCCGCGAGGTCGGCGACGACGGGCGGCTGCGCTGGCGCTCCGAGCGGACCGAGGAGGTCGTCGGCAGCCGGACCGTCGAGACCGAGGCCGGGCGCGCTGTGCGGCTGCGGATGCCGGTGCGGCTCGGTGGGAGCTACATCGTTCGGGCGACCGGCTACGACGTGCGCGGCAACGTCATCAAGACGGAGGCCTACTTCTACGCGACGGGCGCAGGCTACGTCGCCTGGGAGCGCTCCGACGACGACCACCTCGACCTCGTCGCGGACAAGAAGAGCTACGCCCCCGGCGAGACGGCGCGCATTCTCGTGCCGTCGCCCTACGAGCAGGCGACCGCCCTCGTGACGGTTGAGCGCGAAGGCATCATTTCGAGCCGCGTCGTGGAAGTCGAGGGCAGCGCGCCGCAGATCGAGGTGCCGCTCGGCGAGCAGCACCTCCCCAACGCCTTCGTGAGTGTGATCCTGCTGAGCGGGCGCACCGCGCAGCCGTCGGCGGGCGAGGACCTGGGTGCGCCGAGCTTCAAGATTGGCTACGTCAACCTCCCCGTCAGCGCGCAGGGGCGGCATTTGACTGTCGAAGTCGAGCCGGGCAGCCAGACCTACGAGCCGGGCGGTTCTGTCACCGTCGACCTCCGGCTCACGGACGACGGCGGGCGCGGCGTCGAGGGCGAGATCGCGTTCGCCGCCGCCGACGCGGGCGTGCTCAACCTCATCGGCTACGCGATGCCGGACCCGTTCCAGACGTTCTACGGCCCGCGCGCCCTCGGCGTGACGACGAGCGAGACGCTCGCCAACCTCGTCGAGCAGCGCGACTTCGGGGAGAAGGAGGAGGACGAGGGCGGCGGCGGCGGCGAGGACGCCGACCGGCTGCTGCGCTCCGACTTCCGACCGCTCGCCCACTGGGCACCCGCGATCCGTACTGACGGGAGCGGCCGTGCGACGGTGACGTTCGACCTGCCCGAAAACCTGACCACGTTCCGGCTGATGGCCGTCGGGCTGACGCGCGACCACCGCTTCGGGCAGGGCCAGACCGACATCGTGGTGACGAAGCCGCTCGTGCTGCAACCGGCACTGCCGCGCTTCGCGCGCCTGGGCGACACGTTCGAGGCGGGCGTCCTCGTCACGAACCGAACCGGGCAGGCCGGACCGGCCGTCGTGACCGCCCGCGCCGACGGCATCGCGCTCGACGGCGAGGCCCGGCGCACGGTGACGCTCGCGAAGGGCGAGACGCGCGAGGTGCGCTTCGCCTGGGACATCGAACAACTGGGCACCGCCAACCTCCGCTTCACCGCCGAGCTTGGGAGCGAACGCGACGGCCTCGAAGTGCCCCTCGACATCGCGCTGCCGGTGACGAAGGAGGCGTCGGCGACGTTCGCCTCCACTGCCGATGCCGCGCGGGAAGCGCTCGTGCTGCCGCCGGACCGCGTGCCCGGCGTCGGGCAGGTCGAGGTCCGCGTGGCCTCCACGGCGATGGTCGGCCTGGACGGCGCGACGCGCTACCTCTTCCAGTACCCCTACGGCTGCCTCGAACAGCGCACGAGCCGCATCCGCCCGCTCCTCGTCGCCGACGACCTGCTCGACCTGTTCGACCTTGACGCGCTCGATGGCGACCGCGAGAGTGTCGTGAACGAGTGGCTCGGCAGCCTCGACGCGTACTGGATGGGGCGCGGCTTCGCGCTCTGGAAGGGCGGGCGCTTCGTGAGCCCGTACGCCACCGCCTACGCCGTGCTCGCGCTCGCCGAGGCCGACGCGGCGGGCTTCGACGTGCCGCAGCCGCTCACCCGCGAGGCCGTCGACGCGCTCGCCACGCTCGTCAAGGACAGCGGCCTGCAGCCCGACTACTACACCCGCGATGTCTGGGACACGTCGCGCGCGCTGATGCTCTACGCACTCGCCCGCCACGACCGCGTCCTCGAAGCCGAGGTGCAGGCGCTCGCCGAACGCTACACGCAGCCGACCGCCACGCCGAGCGCCGAGTTGCAGAGCCACCTCCTCCGCACGATTGCGCTCGCGGATCGTGGCTCGCTCAACGGCTATGCCCAGCCGCTCGCCGATGGGCTACGGGGCCGCACGACGACCGAGGGCACGACAGCCTACCTCGCCGCGCAGACCGGCGGGGCCTGGGGCTGGATCTTCTCGTCTGACGTCCGCTCGACCGCCTTTGGCATGACCGCGCTGATCGAATCGACTCCGTCGAGTGACGTGCGCCAGTTGACGGAGCGGATGGTGCAGTACCTCATCCGCTCGCGCACCACAGGCCACTGGGCGAGCACGCAGGAGAACGCCGCCGTCCTCGACGCGCTGCGTGCCTACCAGGCCGCGTTCGAGACGACCGACCCGAACTTCACCGCAACGGTGCAGCTCGCCGGGCGCGAGGTGCTGAACGCCTCGTTCCGGGGCCGCTCGCTCACCGCCGAGGAGGCCACCGTCGACCCGACCGCGATGCCGTCGGGCGAGGAGCTGCCCATCGAGGTGAACGTAGACGGGACCGGACGGGCGTACTACTCGCTCCTCGCCGAGACCTACACGAGCGCGCCCGTCGAAGCGGCCAACCGGGGCCTCGCCGTGCAGCGCACCATCCAGCGCCTCGACGGCTCGGGCAACCCCGTCGGCAATCCCGTCACGACCGACAGCCGCACGCTCACCCTCGACGCAGGGCAACTGGTTCGCGTGACGCTGCGGCTCACGAGCCCGGCGACGCGCAACTACGTCGTGGTGGACGACGCGCTCCCGGCGGGCCTCGAAGCGCTCAACCCGGCGTTCCAGACGTCGGGCGTGCTCGCACAGCAGCAGACGGGGTCCGACCAGTGGTGGGGCTCGTTTAACCACACCGAGCTCCGCGACGACCGCGTGCTGCTCTTCGCCGACTACCTCCGGCGCGGCGAGCACACCTACACCTACCTCGCCCGCGCGACCACGCCTGGCACGTTCGTCCACCCGCCTGCGCAGGCCGAGTTGATGTACGAGCCCGCCGTCAACGGCCGCACCGCAACGGGGACGGTAGTCGTGCGCGCGTCGGAGGGGGTGGGAGTGTGAGTGCGTAGGGGCGTGTGTGCAGGTCTAGCTGGTGGAATCGAAGAGGAAAAAAGCTCTCCCCTGGACAGAGCCTGTCCTCGTGAAAACGGGGAGGGAGTCCGCGAAGCGGGAGGGGGTAGACCTACCGACCGCGAAGTACCACTTTGCTTGGGCGTTCAACCACCCCCAACCCCTCCTGTCTAGGAGGGGGGCTTTCGCGAGTCTACCGCTGCGCTCTGCATCTCCCAACCGCTTGCGAAGCGCTTCCGGGATCGCTACTCTGTAGCCGTTCCCGCCTCCAACCTCCGGTATCATGAAGGGCTACGTGCAGGCCACCGTCGCCGCGCGGCGCGATGTCACGGACGACCTTGCCGTGTTCACGCTCGACTGGGGCGCGGAGGGCGTCGCGCTGTACGAGCCGGGGCAGTACGTCACGCTCGCGCTCGACCGCGACGGGCGCACGGTGAAGCGGGCCTACTCCATCGTGAGCGCCCCGCACGAGCCGCTGATGGAGCTCCACATCGAGCACGTGGAGGACGGGCGGATGACACCGGGGCTGTTCGATCTCCAGCCTGGCGATGTTGTCTGGGCGCGGCGCAAGATCGTGGGGCACTTCACGCAGGAGGCAACGAAGCGAGCCCACGTGATGATGGCGACGGTGACGGGCGCGGCCCCGTTCATCAGCATGATTCGCGCGCAGCAGCACGCCCTTATGACAGGCGCACTTGATGAGCCCGCCACGAGCCGATTCCTCCTGCTCCATGGCGCGAGCGACCCGGCCGAGTTAGAGCCGTATGCCACCGAGCTCGCCGACCGGGCGAACGCAGCACCGTGGCTGACCTACATGCCTTGCATCAGCCGTCCGTGGAACCACCCGGCGTGGAGCGGCGAGCGCGGGCGCGTCGGCGATGTGCTCCGCAAACACCTCGACGCGTGGACAAGCACCCACGGACTCGACGCGACGGACGTGGTCGGCTATGCGTGTGGCAACCCGCAGATGATCGAGCACGCGAAGGGCGTGCTGAAGCGCACGGGGCTGAGCCCAGACGCGATCCGCGAGGAGAAGTACTACACCGAAGCAACGCCGACGCAGCCCACGGCCCTCGCACCCGGACCGGTGTTCGAGGCGACGCAGGCGGCACGGCGGGCGAAGCCGGTGCCTACCGCCCCGCCTGGCAAGCGCCCGCCCGGCGTGGGGGCGCTGCGGTCGGTCAAACCAGGCGCGGTAGGCCGTCCACCGCCTCGCAAACCGGGAGCGCACTGAGCGGCACTGCGACTCGCGGCCGTGCGCTCAGGCGTGGCAGAAGAACGGAGGCGCGCAGGTGTGCCCACGCTCACGTTCGGGGTCCTGGGCCGTCGCATACGGAACCGCGTTCAGCATCGCTGGGTCGGGGAGCGGTCCAGGCTTACCCCTCGTGTCATGTCTGCCTTCCGCACGGCCGCCACCGACCTACTCCCGCTCGACTCGTCGTCGCCCGAGGCCACGATGGCGCTCGGCGAGCGCCTGGGCGCGCACCTCCGGCCGGGCGACCTCGTGGCGCTCTACGGCGACCTCGGCGCAGGCAAGACGCACCTCGTCAAGGGCCTCTGCGCCGCGCAGGGCGTGGATCCCGCCGCTGTCAACTCACCCACGTTCACGCTCGTCAACGAGTACGACGGCACCGCAGGCCCGCTCTACCACTTCGACGCCTACCGCATCGACCGGATCGAGCAGCTCTACGACCTCGGCTACGAGGATTACTTCTTCGGCGGGGGCGTCTGCCTGATCGAGTGGCCTGCCCGCATCGAGGCCGTGCTGCCGCCCGAGACAGTGCGGCTACGGCTCACACACGTCCAGGGCGAGGACATCGGCGAGACGCGCCGCCGCATCACACTGGAGGAGGCATGAGAAGTTGCCGGGCGCTCACTAGACAAGCTCTCCCTCTGGACAGGGGAAGATGGAGGGGGTGGATCTGCGGAGCGCGGACATCGTGCTGAGGCGTTCGACTACCTCCAACCCCTCCTCCGCCTGCGCGGGGGCAAGGCTCTGTCCAGGAGGGGTGTTGCGTTCCGCGAAGCTGCCGCTCTAGCCGACACCATGACCTACGCCGAGGCCTGCACCTACCTCTTCACCCTCCCGCGCTGGGCGGACCAGGGCACGGCGGCCTACCGTCCTGGCCTGGAGAAGATGGAGACGCTGATGGACGCGCTCGGACGCCCGCACGAGGCCGTCCCGAGCCTGCATGTCGGCGGGACGAACGGCAAGGGCTCGACGGCCTCGTTCGCCGCGGCCATCGCCACGGCGAGCGGGCGACGCGTGGGGCTCCACACCTCGCCGCACCTCGTCGAGTTCGGCGAGCGGATGCGAATCGACGGACAGCCCGCACCGCGAGCGTGGATCGCGGACGCCGTCGCGCGGCACCGGGGGCTCTTCGACGACTTGCAGCCGAGCTTCTTCGAGGCGTCGGTGGCGCTGAGCTTCCTCTACTTTGCCGAGCAGGCCGTCGACCTCGCCGTGGTGGAGGTCGGCCTCGGCGGACGGCTCGATGCCACGAACGTACTCACGCCGGAGGCGGCCCTCGTGACCTACATCGGCCTCGACCACACGGCGGTCCTGGGCGACACGAAGGCAGCCATCGCGCGCGAGAAGGCGGGCATCGCCAAGCCCGGCGTGCCGTTCTTCACGGCCGAGCCGGATCCTGACGTGCGCGCGGTGCTGCGTGCGGAGGCCGAGGCCCGGGGCGCTTCGTTCGAGGCGATCTGCGAGACGGTCACGCTAAACACGGCATCTGGCGAGCTCACCTCTGGCAACGACGGCCTGCTCCGCCTCGACGTGACGACGCCTGTGCGACGCTACCCGAGCCTGCCGATCGGGCTGCCTGGCACGCACCAGGCGTGGAACGCCGCCCTCGCAGTCCGTGCGGCTGAGGTGGTCGCCGCGCGACAGTCCACCCTGCTCCCGCCTGCTCCCACCCGGGCACTCACCGATGCCGTGACTCAGGGAATTGCTGAGGTGCGGAAACTCTCCGGAATCCGGGGCCGTTGTGAAGTTTTGTCTACCTCGCCTCTGACCGTTCTGGACGTTGCTCACAACGCCGATGGGCTCGCGGCGGCGCTGGCCTTCGCTCGCGCACGTCGTCCCGCTGGCACGCTGCACGTTCTCCTCGGTCTGATGCGCGACAAAGACCTTGCAGCGGTGGCGGCGGTGTTGCGGCGCTTCCAGGCTACCGTTGCCCCCGTCACCCTGGGGAGTCCCCGCGCTCGTACAGCAGACGACCTGCGCGCTGGGCTCACGGGCCTCGCTCTTTCACCTTTTGATGCCCCTGCGGCGGCCCCCGATACGCTCCGGTGGCTCCAGCAGCGCTGCGCGCCCGACGACGCGGTGCTCGCGACCGGCTCGCATCTCGTCGTCGAAGCCATCCTGCGCGCCCACGCCACCCGCTGAGTGCGTGCTCAGGCGGGGCTGCCTGATCAGACTTCCTTGTTTTCACGAGAGTCTGGGCGTACACTTTTCCTTCCCGTCTTCCGCTCTTCTTCGCCTCGGCATGGTGCCTACCGTGTCCAGGCTCGCTCTTCCTCACCCAGGCGCGCTTGCGTGCGCATCCACGCGCATGACTGGGGCCCGCTTCTCGGCTCCACGCGTCTCTCGGCTTTGTGTCCGGGTCTTCGCCCCTCCCCATGAACATCGCTTCGCTGCAAGAGAAGAAGGTCGCCGAACTCCAACAGATCGCCCGCCAGCTCGGCCTCGACGGGCTGTCTCACCTGCGCAAGCGCGACCTCATCTACCGCATCCTCGAAGCCCAGGCCGACGTCGAGTCGGGGGGCCGGGGAAACGGCCACGCAGCCAGCGAGCCTGCCTCTCCCCCTCGTCCCATGCGCGACGCCTCCCAACCCAGCCGCGCGCCCGACCACCGCAACGGCGACGCCCGCTCCAGCGACACCCGCCCTAGCGACACCCGGAGCGCCGACCCGCGCAGCACCCGCGCGCCCGAACGCCGCCCGTCGCGCCGCCGCCATCCGCAGCACCGCCAGCCCATCGCCGACCACTGGCCATCGTACATGAGTGCCCTCGACCCGATGAAGGTCGCGCTCGAAGGCATGATCCAGAAGGTCGGCGTCCTCGAAATCCTGCCCGACGGCTACGGCTTCCTGCGCGCGGCGGAATACAACTACCTCCCCTCGCCCGACGACATCTACGTCTCGCCGAGTCAGATCAAGCGCTTCAGCCTGCGCGTCGGGGACACCGTGGACGGCGAGGTGCGCCCGCCCAAGGAGGGCCAGCGCTTCTTCGCGCTCATCCGCGTCAACGCCATCAACGGGATCGCGCCGAGCGCGATGGCCGAGCGCATCGACTTCGACTACCTCACGCCGCGCTACCCGGACGAGCAGCTTCGCCTCGAGACGACGAGCACCGAGCTCTCGATGCGCGTCATCGACCTCTTCGCGCCCATCGGGAAGGGGCAGCGCGGCGTGATCGTGGCGCAGCCGAAAACGGGCAAGACGGTCCTCCTCCAGCAGATCGCCAACGCGATCACGACCAACTACCCGAACGCCTACCTCCTCGTGCTCCTCATCGACGAGCGCCCGGAGGAGGTGACCGACTTCGAGCGGACGATCCGCGGCGAGGTCATCGCCTCGACGTTCGACGAGGACCCGACGCGGCACATCGGGGTGGCAGACATCGTGCTGGAGAAGGCCAAGCGGCTCGTGGAGGCCGGGCAGGACGTGGTGGTGCTGCTCGACTCGATCACGCGGCTCGCGCGGGCGCACAACGCGGCCTACGAGGGGCAGAGCCGCACCATGTCGGGCGGCATCGAAGCGGGGGCGCTGCGGGGGCCGAAGCGGTTCTTCGGGGCCGCGCGCGCCGTCGAGGAGGGCGGCTCGCTGACGGTCATCGGCACCGCGCTCATCGACACGGGCAGCCGCATGGACGAGGTCATCTTCGAGGAATTCAAGGGCACCGGCAACATGGAGCTCGTCCTCGACCGCGACCTCGCCAACCGCCGCCTCTACCCGGCGATCAACCTGATCCGCTCCGGGACGCGCCGCGAGGAGATGCTCATCCCGCAGGAGCGCCTCCAGCGCATCTGGATCCTCCGCCAGATCCTCGCCGACTTCTCCCCCGTCGAGGCGATGCAGTTCCTCCTCAAGCAGATGCGCAGCACCGCCTCGAACGACGAGTTCCTCGCGACGATGAACTCCTGAGAGGGCGTACTCGGCGCTGCCGAGAACCCAGGCGCTCCAGCTGTCCCCGATTTGTGCCTAGGTGTACGCCCCAGTCCCGGGTGTACCTTGATCCACCACTGGAATCGCTTCCATCATGCTTACTGCCCAGCCCATCGAAGCCGTCCTGTTCGACATGGACGGCGTGCTCGTAAACGTGTCGGGGTCGTACCGTCGGGCCGTCCAGGAGACGGTGCGCGCCTTCACCGGCACCGTAGTCACACCGCAGGACGTGCAGGCCTACAAGGACCGCGGCGGCTACAACAACGACTGGAAGCTCTCGCACGACATGATCCGGGCGGCGGACGTGGACGCGAGCTACGCCGAGGTCGTGCGCGCCTTCCAGCAGATCTACCTCGGACGGCGCTTCGAGGAAGGCGTGTTCGACGGGCTGATCGCGGAGGAGCCGCCCCTCCTGGATAACGCGGTGCTGTCCAACCTGGCCGAGCACTACCTGCTGGCCGTGGTGACGGGCCGTCCCGAGCGGGACGCCGCGTGGACCCTGGCGCGCTTCGGGTGGACGCGCTTCTTCCCCATCGTTGTGGGGATGGACCAGCAGAACGGGCGCGGCAAGCCCGACCCCTACGGCATCGATCTGGCGATGGCGCAGCTTCGGACGGAGCACAATGTGGCGCTGCCATCGCATGCGGCGCTCTACATCGGCGACAACGGCGACGACATGCGGGCCGCGCGGGCGGCGGGCCTGATGGCTGTCGGGGCCGTGCCGCCGTACCTCGACTTCGCGACGCACCGCACCACGCTGATGGCCGCCGGGGCCGACGTGGTGCTGTCCCACGCGGCAGACGTAGCCACGCTGCTCCAGTCGCTGGCAGGTCCGGCGGTGACGCGTCTCGCCTGAGCTACTGGGACTCGTACCGGGTCGGGAGCCGTCCCACCGGGTCGCCGGAGGGTACCAGCGCGGCGCGAGGGCGTCGTACCTTGGCAACGTTCGCTAATCCCGCGCCACCTCGGGTCTACGAACAGTCGCTCCTCCGCCAAGCTACCCTCTCTCGCTATGCCCCGCCTCGTGCTGGCAGCCTGCGCTGCGCTGCTCCTCGTCACCTCCGGCTGCGTCAACCCCGAACTGCTCGCCGAGCGCGACGCCCAGATCGAGCAACTCCAGGGCGACCTCAACCTCGCCTATGCGGAGATCGAACGCGTCCGCGCTGAGAACGAACGCCTGCGCAGCGGGAGTGACCGCCCCGTCGTCGTGCAGCCGCGTCCGGCCCGCCGCGGCGAGCGTGGCGAGACCGTCGCCATCCTCCCGACGGACATCTACTTCGAGTCGGGCAGCGCGCAGCTTACCCCGGAGGGTGTCCGTCGCCTCGTCGAGGTCGTCGAGAAGCTCAAGAGCGAGTACGGCGGGCGCGAGGTGCGCATCGAGGGCTACACCGACGGCCAGCCCATCGCCGAGCCGCTGAAGGATCGCTTCCCTTCCAACTGGGAGCTCTCCGCGGCGCGAGCGGCGATGGTAGCCCGCCACCTCCAGTGGACGCACGAGATGGACCCGACGCGGATGGAGGTCGTCGGGCT